>NZ_CP118224.1:3332500-3592406 GCF_030849025.1 Oceanimonas pelagia | reverse complement strand
ACAAAAACATGACCTTTAGCACCAAATGCTTATTAACCCAGCAATACCACAGCTTACCCACAAACTTACCCCCAACAATACCGGTGACAGGCCTTACGTAGTGCATCTCTCACTCACGAGAAAAACCAGGCTCCCTCCCCTGCAGACTGATGTTTTCTATATTTATCCAGCACCACTGCCATGTATGAGAAAGAGGAAACGCTAAACGACGGAATGTCTGCCAGTACCAGGGAGACGACCAAGACCACCGAAGGCTGCATGCCATGAACTCGACCCCTGATATAACAGAAGAACAAGTGAAGTAGTGAAGTAGTGAAGTAGTGAAGTAGTGAAGTAGTGAAGTAGTGAAGTAGTGAAGTAGTGAAGTAGTGAAGTAGTGAAGTAGTGAAGTAGTGAAGTAGTGAAGTAGTGAAGTAGTGAAGTAGTGAAGTAGTGAAGTCAGAATGACAGAGGCGTTGGGCAGGTCAAGGAGAGGGAAAACAATAGCAGTAAGCAAATAAAGAAAAAGCCGGGCGAACCCGGCTTTTATTGCTTACTCTTCAGAAGCAGCTGCTTCTTGCGCTTCAACGTCGCGACCTACCAGCTCAATGTAAGCCATAGGGGCGTTGTCGCCAGCGCGGAAACCGCACTTCAGGATGCGGGTGTAACCACCCGGACGCTCCTGATAGCGGGGTCCCAGTTCGTTGAACAGTTTGCCAACTACTTCGCTGTCGCGAGTGCGGGCAAATGCCAGGCGACGGTTAGCAACGCTGTCGCTCTTGGCCAGTGTGATCAGAGGTTCAACCACACGACGCAGCTCTTTTGCCTTGGGCAGAGTCGTCTTGATAACTTCATGACGAACCAAGGAGCTGGCCATGTTGCGGAACATGGCCTGACGGTGGCTGCTGTTCCGGTTCAGTTGACGACCACTCTTACGATGGCGCATGACCTAATCCTTCCTAACTAAATCGGTAAAACCCGTGATCCGGTTTATTCATCAGCGATGCTGGCAGGCGGCCAGTTCTCCAGGCGCATGCCCAGAGACAAACCACGAGACGCCAACACGTCTTTAATCTCGGTAAGAGATTTTTTACCCAGGTTCGGAGTCTTCAGCAGCTCCACCTCGGTACGCTGTACCAGATCACCAATGTAATGGATCGCTTCTGCCTTCAGACAGTTCGCAGAACGAACTGTCAGTTCCAGATCGTCGACAGGACGCAGCAGGATAGGATCGAACTCAGGCTTGTCTTCCTTCTCTTCCGGCTCGCTGACGTCACGCAGATCCACGAAGGCTTCCAGCTGCTCGGCCATGATGGTGGCCGCACGGCGGATGGCTTCTTCCGGATCCAGGGTGCCGTTGGTCTCCATGTCGATAACCAGCTTGTCCAGATCGGTACGCTGTTCAACACGGGCCGCCTCTACATTGTAGGCGATACGAACCACGGGGCTGTAAGCCGCATCCAGCAGCAGGCGGCCAATCGGACGCTCGTCGTCTTCGCTGTGAGCGCGGGCGGCGGCGGGTACATAGCCACGGCCACGCTGCACTTTCAGACGCATGCTGATGTCGGCGTCGTCCCCGGTCAGATGACAGATGACGTGCTCTGGGTTAACGATCTCGACGTCATCACCGTGGGTGATGTCGCCTGCAGTTACGGGACCTGCACCAGTTTTGGTCAGTGACAGGGTAACCTCGTCCTTGCCTTCCAGCTTGATGGCAACCTCTTTGAGGTTGAGCAGGATTTCCAGAATATCTTCCTGGACACCTTCCTTGCTGCTGTACTCGTGCAGCACACCGTCGAGTTCAACTTCGGTGATGGCACAGCCCGGCATGGAAGAAAGCAGAATACGACGCAGCGCATTACCCAATGTATGACCAAAGCCACGCTCCAGCGGCTCGAGAGTCACTTTGGCATGAGTCTGGCTGATCTGTTCAATATCAACCAGACGCGGCTTAAGAAAATCTGTTACAGAACCCTGCATTGTGTCCTCTCTTAGAAGCTAGCTTTACTTGGAGTAAAGCTCGACGATCAGCTGTTCGTTAATCTCGGCAGACAGGTCGCTACGCTCAGGCAGGCGCTTGTAGGTGCCTTGCATGTTGGTAGCGTCAACTTCTACCCAAGTCGGCTTTTCACGTTGACCGGACAGCTCCAGGGAAGCTTTGATCCGGGCTTGCTTCTTGGCCTTCTCGCGAACGCTGACTACGTCTTCGGGAGAAACTTGGAAGGAAGGAATGTTAACAACCTGACCGTTTACCATGATGGCCTTGTGGCTCACCAGCTGACGAGCTTCGGCGCGGGTGGCACCAAAGCCCATGCGGTATACGACGTTGTCCAGACGACCTTCCAGCAGCTGCAGCAGGTTCTCACCAGTGTTGCCTTTCAGGCGCGCAGCTTCTTTGTAGTAGTTGCGGAACTGCTTTTCCAGCACGCCGTAGATACGACGAACTTTTTGCTTTTCACGCAGCTGTACACCGTAGTCGGACAGACGGGGCTTGCGAGCGCCGTGCTGACCGGGTGCGGTATCAATTTTACACTTTGAATCGATCGCGCGAACACCTGACTTCAGGAAGAGGTCAGTGCCCTCGCGACGGCTCAGTTTGAGCTTGGGACCCAGATATCTTGCCATGTTCTTTCTCCAACTATCCTACAAGAAGCGTTATACGCGGCGCTTCTTGGGAGGACGACAACCGTTGTGCGGGATGGGAGTCACATCGGTGATGTTGGTGATGCGGAAACCCGCAGCATTCAACGCACGGATGGATGACTCGCGGCCCGGACCCGGACCTTTAACCATTACTTCCAGGTTCTTGACGCCGTATTCCTTGGCAATTTCACCGGCACGCTCGGCAGCAACCTGGGCTGCGAACGGGGTGGACTTGCGGGAACCACGGAAACCTGAACCACCGGCAGTTGCCCAAGACAGAGCATTACCCTGACGGTCGGTGATGGTTACGATGGTGTTGTTGAAAGAAGCATGAACGTGGGCGATACCATCGCTCACCTGCTTTTTGACGCGCTTGCGAGCGCTACGAGCCGGAGTTTTAGCCATGATCTACCTTCCCGTTATTTCTTGATCGGTTTACGAGGACCTTTGCGCGTACGAGCATTGGTCTTGGTGCGCTGACCGCGAACGGGGAGGCTGCGACGATGACGCAGGCCACGGTAACAACCCAGGTCCATCAGACGCTTGATGTTCATGGAAACTTCGCGACGCAGATCACCTTCAACGGTGAACTTGGCCACTTGCTCACGCAGAGATTCTACCTGAGCTTCATCCAATTCTTTGATTTTCACATTCTCGGCGATACCGGCTGCGGCGCAGATGGCCTTGGAGCGGGTACGACCGACGCCATAAATAGCGGTCAAAGCGATGACGGCATGTTTATGGTCAGGAATGTTAATGCCAGCGATACGGGCCACTATGCACTCCTACATATTAACGAATAAAAAGCCATTACAAAGCCCGTCGAGGATACGTAATGGCTGAACTTTTCACCTAACGAAGGTGGCTGGCTACTTTAGCCAGCCTGCCTTCAGTTTTCAAGCTAAACCGTAACTTTTTTAGCCTTAACCCTGACGCTGCTTGTGCTTGGGGTCAGAGGTGCAGATCACGCGAATCACGCCGTGACGCTTGATGATCTTGCAGTTACGGCAAATAGCCTTAACGGAAGCACGGACTTTCATTGCTTAACTCCGTAAATAACCGAACCTTAACGGTTGTAGCCCTTCAGGTTCGCTTTTCTCAGGACATCGCCATACTGATGAGACATCATGTGGGTTTGCACCTGAGCCATGAAATCCATGATGACGACCACAATAATTAACAGCGAGGTTCCGCCAAAGTAAAACTGGACGTTCCAGGCTGTCATCAGGAACTGTGGAACCAGACAGATAAAGGTAATGTACAGGGCTCCGACCAGGGTCAGGCGAGTCATTACTTTATCAATGTAGCGCGCTGTCTGTTCACCCGGGCGAATCCCCGGAATGAAGGCACCGCTCTTCTTCAGGTTGTCTGCCGTCTCGCGCGGATTGAACACCAGCGCGGTATAGAAGAAACAGAAGAAGATGATGGCAGCGGCATACAACATTACATACAGCGGCTGGCCGGGTTGCAGCGTGAGCGAGAGCTCCTGCAGCAGGTTGGCAAACCACCCTTCACCCTGACCGAACCAGGAGGCCACGGTACCCGGGAAAAGAATAATGCTGGATGCAAAAATCGCTGGAATAACCCCCGCCATGTTCACTTTCAGGGGCAGGTGTGTACTCTGTGCCGCGAATACCTGACGGCCCTGTTGACGTTTGGCGTAGTTCACCACAATGCGGCGCTGGCCACGTTCAACAAAGACCACAAAGTAAGTCACAGCAAACACGATCACGGCCAGCAGCAACAGCAACAGAATGTGCAATTCCCCCTGACGCGCCTGCTCTGCCGTGGCACCGATGGCCGAAGGCAGGCCGGCAACAATACCCGTGAAAATAATCAACGAGATACCATTACCAATGCCTCGTTCGGTAATCTGCTCACCCAGCCACATGAGAAACATGGTGCCGGTGACCAGACTCACCACTGCCGTAAAGTAGAAGGCGAGCCCGGGGTTGATCACCAGGCCCGGCATCATGTTCGGCAGACCGGTGGCAATACCGATGGCCTGAATGGTGCCCAGAACCAGCGTGCCATAGCGGGTGTACTGACTGATTTTGCGGCGACCCGCCTCACCTTCCTTCTTGAGCTCGGCCAAGGGAGGGTGAACCACAGTCAGCAGCTGAATGATAATGGACGCAGAAATATACGGCATTATCCCCAGCGCCAGTATGGACGCTCGTTCCAGGGCGCCACCACTGAACATGTTGAACATTTCAATGATGGTACCCTGTTGTTGCTGGAACAAGTCGGCAAGTACGGCGGCGTCAATACCAGGAATAGGCACGTAGGAGCCGGCGCGGAACACGATGATCGCGATCAGAACGAAAAGCAGACGGCTTTTCAGTTCACTCAGCCCGCCCTGTGCGTTTTTAGCTTCTAATCCTGGTTTCTTGGCCATAGTACTTATTATTCCTCGATTTTACCGCCGGCGGCTTCGATGGCAGCGCGGGCACCTTTGGTGACACCCAGGCCGACCACAGTCACTTGACGGTCAATGGTACCGGACAGTACAACCTTGGCAAACTGGATGTTTTTGGTAACAACACCAGCCTGCTTCAGGGTGTTCAGATCCACCACGTCGCCTTCAACTTTCGCCAGTTCGCTCAGACGGACTTCGGCGCTGACCAGGGCCTTGCGCGAAGTAAAACCAAACTTCGGCAGACGCTGTTTCAGCGGCATCTGACCGCCTTCAAAACCGTTACGAACCTTGCCACCGGAACGGGACTTCTGACCCTTGTGGCCGCGGCCGCCGGTCTTGCCCAGACCGGAACCGATACCACGGCCTACGCGCTTGGCGGCAGGCTTGGAGCCGGCGGCAGGAGACAGAGTATTCAAACGCATGCGATTACTCCTCTACCTTAACCATGTAGTAAACCTGGTTGATCATACCGCGTACACAAGCTGTGTCTTCCAGCTCTACGGTGTGACCAATGCGACGCAGACCGAGGCCACGCAGCGTTGCCTTGTGCTTAGGCAGACGGCCGATGGAGCTGCGGGTCTGAGTAACTTTTACAGTCTTGTTAGCCATGGCGCATTACCCCAGAATTTCGTCAACGCTCAGACCACGCTTGGCAGCGACTTGCTCGGGCGACTTCATATGAGCCAGAGCGTCGATGGTAGCGCGAACGACGTTGTTCGGGTTGGTGGAACCGTAGGTCTTGGCCAGCACGTTGTGCACGCCGGCTACTTCCAGAACGGCGCGCATGGCACCACCGGCGATGATACCGGTACCTTCGGAAGCGGGCTGCATGTACACGTTGGAGCCGGAGTGACGACCCTTGACCGGGTGGAACAGGGTGCCGTTGTTCAGGCCAACGGTACGCATGTTGCGACGAGCCTGTTCCATCGCCTTTTGAATGGCGGCGGGTACTTCACGGGCCTTGCCGTAACCAAAACCAACGCGACCGTTACCGTCACCTACCACTGTCAGTGCAGTGAAGGAGAAGATGCGACCACCTTTTACAACTTTTGATACACGGTTTACTGCAATGAGCTTTTCTTGCAGTTCACCGGCTTGAGCTTCGATTTTTGCCATTTTCGACTCCACCCTTAGAACTGAAGACCAGCTTCACGGGCAGCAGCAGCCAGGGCGGCTACACGACCGTGATATTGGAAACCGGAACGGTCAAAAGCGACCTCTTTAACACCTTTCTCGAGCGCGCGCTCAGCGATGATTTTACCGATCAGCGCGGCGGCATCGATGTTACCGGTGTATTTCACCTGTTCACGAACAGACTTCTCGACGGTAGACGCGGAAGCCAGAACAGCGGTGCTGTTCGGTGCAATAACCTGGGCATAGATGTGGCGCGGAGTACGGTGAACCACCAGGCGAGTCGCACCCAGTTCCAGCATCTTTTTGCGTGCTTTGGTAGCACGACGGATACGAGCTGCTTTTTTGTCCATAGTGTTACCTTACTTCTTCTTAGCCTCTTTGCTGCGAACCTGCTCGCCAAAGTAGCGAACACCCTTGCCCTTGTAGGGCTCCGGCTTGCGGTACGCACGAATGTTGGCAGCAACCTGACCAATCAGCTGTTTGTCGGCAGACTTGAGAACGATCTCGGTCTGGGAAGGACATTCAGCGGATACGCCTTCAGGCAGCGCATGCTCAACCGGATGAGAGAAACCCAGAGACAGGGCAATAGCATTGCCTTTCATCTGAGCACGATAACCCACACCAACCAGCTGCAGCTTGCGTTCGAAGCCTTGGGTAACACCGATAACCATGTTGTTGACCAGCGCACGGGCAGTACCTGCCTGAGCGTTGGCGCCGTCCACGTTTTCACGGGGGGCAAAGGTCAACTGGTTGTCGTTCTGGCTGATTTCAACGGCGGCATTGATGGTACGCTTGAGAGTACCGTTGCCACCCTTGATGGTAATTTCCTGACCGTTCAACGCCACTTCTACGCCGGCAGGAATTTCGATAGGTGCCTTAGCAACGCGAGACATATCTACTCCTTAAGCAACGTAGCAGATGATCTCACCACCCATACCGGCTTTACGCGCGGCACGGTCGGTCATCACACCTTGAGACGTGGAAACGATGGCCACACCCATGCCGGCCATAACCTTCGGCAGCTCGTCGCGCTTCTTGTAGATGCGCAGACCGGGGCGGCTAACGCGCTGCAGCAGTTCTACCACGGGGGCGCCCTGGAAATACTTCAGAGTAACTTCCAGTTCGGCCTTGGTGTCACCGGATACAGCGTAGTCAGTGATGTAACCTTCTTCTTTCAGGACCTTGGCAATCGCTACCTTGACCTTGGAGGAAGGCATGGAGACAGCAACTTTGTTGGCTGCCTGACCGTTGCGGATGCGGGTCAGCATATCCGCGATCGGATCTTGCATGCTCATTGTGTATTACTCCCGTGTTCGCTTACCAAGAAGCCTTCTTCAGGCCCGGAATTTCACCCTTCATCATCAGTTCGCGCACCTTGATGCGGCTCAGACCGAACTTCCGCAGGAAACCGTGCGGACGACCGGTGATGTTGCAGCGGTTACGCTGACGAGAGGGGCTTGCGTCACGGGGCAGTTGCTGCAGCTTGAGCACTGCATCCCAACGGTCTTCTTCAGAAGTCTTGACGTCGGAAATGATGTCTTTCAGTGCCTGACGCTTGGTTGCATATTTGGCAACCAGCTTTGCGCGCTTGACTTCGCGAGCTTTCATTGATTGTTTTGCCATAACCCTACACCTTACTTACGGAATGGGAAGTCAAAGGCAGCCAGCAGAGCACGACCTTCTTCGTCTGACTGGGCAGTGGTAGTGATGGTGATATCCAGACCACGTACACGATCTACCTTGTCATAATCGATTTCAGGGAAGATGATTTGCTCACGCACGCCCATGGAGTAGTTACCACGACCATCGAACGACTTAGGGTTCAGGCCGCGGAAGTCACGGATCCGGGGGATAGAGATGCAAATCAGACGCTCCAGGAACTCCCACATACGCTCGCCGCGCAGAGTTACTTTACAACCAATGGGGTAGCCTTCACGGATTTTGAAGCCAGCAACGGATTTACGAGCTTTGGTGACCAGCGGCTTTTGACCGGAAATGGCGGCCAGATCGGCAGCGGCATTGTCCAGGATCTTTTTATCAGCCAGGGCTTCACCCACACCCATGTTCAGGGTGATTTTCTCAATCCGAGGGACTTGCATGATAGACTTGTACCCGAACTGGCTCTTCAGTTCATTTACTACAGTTTCGTTGTAGTAATCATGCAGTTTCGCCATCGTATTACTCCAATTACTTCACAAGTTCGCCGGTGGATTTGAAGAAACGGACTTTCTTGCCGTCTTCAATCCGGAAACCTACGCGGTCAGCCTTGCCGGAGGCAGAGTTGAACAGCGCTACGTTAGAAACGTCAATCGGTGCTTCCTGGTCGATGATGCCACCAGCCTGACCCAGTTGGGGCACGGGCTTCTGGTGCTTCTTGACCATGTTGATACCAGAGACGATAACCTTACCTTCCTCGGTCAGGACCTTGGTGACGGTGCCACGCTTGCCCTTGTCCTTGCCGGTAAGAATGATGACTTCGTCATCGCGACGGATTTTTGCTGCCATCGTTGACTCCTTACAGTACTTCCGGTGCCAGTGAAACAATCTTCATGAACTTCTCAGAACGAAGCTCACGAGTCACCGGGCCAAAAATACGAGTACCGATCGGCTGGTGATTGTTGTTAAGAATCACGGCCGCATTACGGTCGAAACGGATGACAGAGCCGTCCGGACGACGAACGCCTTTACGGGTGCGAACGACCACCGCGTTCATTACATCACCTTTTTTAACCTTACCGCGCGGAATTGCTTCCTTAACGGTAACCTTGATGATGTCGCCGATGCCGGCGTAACGGCGGTGCGAACCACCCAGGACCTTAATACACATTACGCTGCGCGCGCCGGAGTTGTCGGCCACGTCCAGCATACTTTGCATTTGGATCATGTTAGTGCTCCGCTAAAATTACTACGTTAAAACCCCTTTCAGGGCATGTTGGCTGCCAAAGAAGGCGCGGCATTATAGCACTGCCAAATGTGAAAGGGTAGCGTAAAAAACAAACGGCCCATCGCTGGGCCGTTTGACCTGAGTATTATATCAGAGAACGTTAGGCCTTGACCGGACGCTCGATGATTTTTACCAGGGTCCAGGACTTGGTCTTGGACAGAGGACGGCATTCGCGAATGGTCACGACATCGCCGGCCTTGCACTCGTTGTTCTCGTCATGAACGTGCAGTTTGGTAGTACGCTTGATGTACTTCCCGTAGATCGGGTGTTTCACGAAGCGGTTGATAGCCACAGTGATGGACTTGTCCATCTTGTCGCTGACTACACGGCCCTGCAGAGTACGAATGGTTTGTTCGCTCATCTTAGGCACCTGCCTTTTCATTCAGAACAGTCTTAACACGCGCGATATTGCGACGTACCGTTTTGAGGTTGTGAGTCTGAGCCAGCTGGCCAGTGCTCGCTTGCATGCGCAGGTTGAACTGTTCGCGCAGCAGGCCCAGCAGTTCCTGGTTCAGCTCTTCAACACTCTTTTCACGCAGATCTTGTGCTTTCATCACATCACCGTCCGAGTTACGAAAGTGGTTCTAACGGGCAGTTTGGCAGCAGCCAGGGCGAAGGCTTCGCGAGCCAGCGCTTCCGGTACGCCATCCATTTCGTACAGAACACGACCCGGCTGGATCTGTGCTACCCAGTACTCCACGTTACCCTTACCTTTACCCATACGTACTTCCAGGGGCTTCTCGGTAATCGGCTTGTCCGGGAAGATACGAATCCAGATCTTGCCCTGACGCTTAACGTGACGAGTCATGGCACGACGGGCTGCTTCGATCTGGCGAGCAGTGATACGTCCACGAGTGGTCGCCTTCAGACCAAAGGTACCAAAGGAAACCTGGTTACCTGAGGTCGCCACACCGCGGTTACGGCCTTTGTGGACTTTACGGAATTTCGTACGTTTTGGTTGCAACATATCCGAGTCTCCTTACTTACCGCGGCCTTTGCGCTTGGGCTTGGACGGGGCCTGAGGCTCCTGAGCAACGGCCTGCAGGCCGCCCAGTACCTCACCCTTGAAGATCCAAACCTTCACGCCGATGATGCCGTAAGTGGTAGATGCTTCAGAAGTTGCGTAATCGATGTCGGCACGCAGGGTGTGCAGGGGCACACGACCTTCACGGTACCATTCGGTACGCGCGATTTCAGCGCCGCCCAGACGACCGCTCACTTCTACCTTGATGCCCTTGGCGCCGATGCGCATGGCGTTCTGTACCGCGCGCTTCATGGCACGACGGAACATGACGCGACGCTCCAGCTGGGACGCGATGGAATCGGCAACCAGCTGACCGTCGAGCTCAGGCTTACGCACTTCGGAAATGTTGATCTGAGCAGGTACGCCAGCCAGTTTGGCGACGTGCTTGCGCAGTTTTTCAACGTCTTCGCCTTTCTTGCCGATCACCACGCCAGGACGAGCGGTGTGAATGGTCACACGGATGCTCTTGGCCGGACGCTCGATCACGACGCGAGAAACGGAGGCGTTCTTCAGTTCCTTGTTGAGGAACTGACGTACCTGAAAATCGCTGTGCAGGTTGTCAGCGAAGTCCTTGGTATTCGCAAACCAGGTCGAATTAAAAGGCTTGGTGATACCTAAGCGAATACCATTCGGGTGTACTTTCTGGCCCATTGCTTATCTCCTAGCCTCTTAGCGGTCGGACACAACCACAGTAATGTGGCTGGTACGCTTCATGATACGGTCCGCGCGGCCCTTGGCACGAGGACGAATACGCTTCATGGTGGGACCTTCGTCAACGAAGATCTTGGTCACCTTCAGCTCATCGATATCCGCACCTTCGTTGTGCTCGGCATTAGCAATGGCAGATTCCAGTACCTTCTTGACCAGAACGGCAGCCTTCTTGGGGCTGAACGCCAGGACATTCAGTGCCTTGTCTACGGACAAGCCGCGAACTTGATCGGCTACCAGGCGCGCCTTCTGGGCAGAAGTACGAGCAAAGCGGTGTTTAGCTATAGCTTCCATCTTTTACCCCTTAACGCTTCTTGGCCTTCTTATCAGCGACATGGCCGCGATAAGTACGAGTCGGTGCAAATTCACCCAGCTTGTGACCGATCATTTCATCGGAAACGTAGACAGGTACGTGCTGACGACCATTATGGACAGCGATGGTCAAACCGATCATGTTCGGAATGATCATTGAACGACGGGACCAGGTTTTAATTGGCTTTTTATCCCCGCTTTCCACCGCTTTCTCTACCTTCTTCAGCAAGTGCAGGTCGATAAACGGACCTTTCTTGAGAGAACGTGGCATGGTGATACCTCTAAAAAACTATTACTTGTTACGGTGACGTACCACGAACTTGTCGGTACGCTTGTTTTTACGGGTCTTGGCGCCCTTGGTCGGTTTACCCCAGGGGGTAACCGGGTGACGGCCACCAGAGGTACGACCTTCACCACCACCGTGCGGGTGGTCTACCGGGTTCATCGCCACACCACGTACGGTCGGGCGAACACCACGCCAGCGCTGTGCACCGGCTTTACCCAGCTGACGCAGCATGTGCTCAGCGTTGCCCACTTCACCCAGGGTGGCGCGGCACTCGGCCAGCACCTTGCGCACTTCGCCGGAACGCAGACGCAGGGTCACGTAGTTACCTTCGCGAGCCAGGATCTGGGCGTAAGTACCGGCAGAACGGGCGATCTGCGCGCCTTTGCCAGGCTTCATTTCAATCGCGTGAACGGTGGAGCCCACGGGAATGTTGCGCATCGGCAGGCAGTTGCCGGCCTTGATCGGAGCAGCGTCACCGGACAGCAGCTGGTCGCCGGCCTGAACGCCTTTCGGGGCCAGGATGTAGCGACGCTCGCCGTCTGCGTACAGCACCAGAGCGATGTTGGCAGAACGGTTCGGATCATACTCAAGACGCTCAACCTTGGCCGGAATACCGTCCTTGTTGCGCTTGAAGTCGATGATACGGTAGTGCTGCTTGTGACCACCACCGATGTGACGGGTGGTGATACGGCCAGCGTTGTTACGACCACCAGACTTGGACTTTTTGTCCAGCAGGGCGGCGAACGGCTTGCCTTTGTACAGTTCCGGGTTGCTGATCTTGACTACATGACGGCGACCCGGAGAAGTAGGCTTACATTTTACGATTGCCATTTTGAATTACTCCTCTCTTACTCGGCACCGCCGATGAAGTCGATGTCCTGACCTTCTTTCAGGGTCACGTAGGCCTTTTTCCAGTCGGAACGCTGGCCAACACGCATGCCGGTGCGCTTGGTTTTACCCTTCACGACCAGAGTGCGAACATCTTTTACTTCAACTTCGAACAGCTTCTCGACCGCGGCTTTTACTTCAGCCTTGGTAGCATCCTTGGCAACCTTGAACACGATGGTGTTGGTCTTTTCGGCAACCATGGTGCTTTTTTCAGAGATATGCGGCGCCTTCAGAACTTTCAGAATACGCTCTTCACGGATCATGCCAGCATCTCCTCGATTTGCTTAACTGCGTCGGCAGTTACCAGTACCTTGTCGAACGCGATCAGAGAAACCGGATCGATACCGGCCACGTCACGCACGTCAACCTTGTACAGGTTGCGAGCGGCCAGGAACAGGTTCTCGTCCACTTCGGAAGTGATGATCAGAACGTCGTTCAGATCCCACTGCTTCAGCTTGGCAACCAGTTCTTTGGTCTTCGGCGCTTCCACACCGAACTTCTCTACCACGATCAGACGCTCTTGACGTACCAGCTCAGAGAGGATGCTCTTGATGGCACCACGGTACATCTTCTTGTTGACCTTCTGGCTGTGATCCTGCGGCTTGGCCGCGAAGGTCACACCACCGGAACGCCAAATCGGAGAGCGGATGGTACCGGCACGGGCCCGGCCGGTGCCCTTCTGGCGCCACGGCTTCTTGCCGCCGCCGGACACTTCGGAACGGGTCTTCTGAGCACGAGTACCTTGACGAGCACCGGCGGCATAGGCCACAACAACCTGATGCACCAGAGCTTCGTTGAACTCACGCCCGAAGGTAGTTTCGGAAACTTCAAGAGCGCCTTGCGCGTCTTTCATTACCAATTCCATTACTATCTCCTCAGACGTTACGCTTTAACGGCAGGTTTAACGATGACGTTGCCGTTAGTCGCACCCGGGACTGCACCTTTGATGAGCAGCAGGTTACGATCAACATCAACGCGAACCACTTCCAGGTTCTGAGTGGTTACCCGCTCAGCGCCCAGGTGACCGGCCATCTTCTTGCCCTTGAACACGCGGCCCGGAGTCTGGTTCTGACCGATAGAACCCGGAGCGCGGTGAGACAGAGAGTTGCCGTGAGTCATGTCCTGAGTACGGAAGTTCCAGCGCTTAACGGCACCAGCGAAACCCTTACCCTTGGAAGTACCGGTAACGTCTACTTTCTTGACATCAGCAAAGATGTCGACTTTCAGCTCGGCACCCACTTCGATGCTGTCGCCTTCGCCTTCACCCAGGCGGAATTCCCACAGACCGCGACCCGCTTCCACACCGGCCTTGGCGAAATGGCCAGCTTCCGGCTTGGTGATGCGGTTAGCTTTCTTGGTGCCAGCGGTCACCTGAATGGCTGCGTAGCCATCCTTTTCCAGTGTTTTCACCTGGGTAACACGGTTGGCATCTACTTCGATAACGGTGACCGGGATGGACACGCCGTCTTCGGTGAAGACACGGGTCATACCCAGCTTACGACCTACTAGACCGATTGCCATTGATAAAACCTCTTTCCGTTATTAGCCCAGGCTGATCTGGACGTCGACGCCAGCAGCCAGATCCAGACGCATCAGCGCATCGACAGTTTTGTCGGTGGGCTCAACGATGTCGACCAGACGCTTGTGAGTACGAATTTCGTACTGGTCACGTGCATCTTTATTCACGTGTGGAGATACCAGTACGGTGTAGCGCTCTTTGCGAGTCGGCAGCGGGATGGGACCGCGAACCTGGGCGCCGGTGCGCTTGGCAGTTTCTACGATCTCCGCAGTAGACTGGTCGATCAGACGGTGATCGAACGCCTTCAGGCGGATACGAATTCTTTGGTTCTGCATTACCAGAGCTCCAATTGGATAAAGAACATAAAATCAGCACCGCCTGCTCTTTCTGCTGAAAGAGGGGGTGTGATTTAACAACGGTGCCCACCATATCGGGGGCCTGTAAAGAGCCAGGAGCTACCTGGCGTGAACCTTTCGGCTCGCCCGGTAAAGTTAACCGAGCGAGCGGCATTATACGGTAATGGCGCCGGCTTGCAAGCCCGCTTTGTTATTTTTTAACCAGCAATAGAGTGAGGGGTGAGGTGTCTGGAGTGAGGAGGCAAGTTCTCGCTCCTACGCTCTACGTGGGAGTGTATATCCGGCTTCAAAGCCCGTATGCGTTCCCACGCAGGAGCGTGGGAACGAGATCCAAGAGAGGAAGTCAGTTACCGGCTTACTGGCGGGCCTTGAGCTGTTGCTCGGCGTTGGTCAGGGCCACTTCCACCTGCTCCGGCGCCACGCCCCCCAGGGCACAACGGCTGGCCAGACTGGACTCCAGGGTCAGGCGCGGATAGACGTCGTCTTCAATCACGTCGCTGAACTGTTTGAAGTCTTCCAGCGGCAGCTCTTCCATCGGCAGCTTCTTGCCGATGGCGTGCACGACGATGGCACCCACTATGTGGTGGGCTTCGCGGAACGGAATGCCCTTGGACACCAGGTAATCGGCCATTTCGGTGGCGTTGGAGTAGCCGCCCTGCGCCGCTTCCCGGGTCTTGTCTTCGTTGACCTTGAGATCGTGCAGCACCATCTCGGCCATCTCCAGGCAGTCGTACCAGGTGTCGAGGGCGTCGAACAGCCCTTCCTTGTCTTCCTGCATGTCCTTGTTGTAGGCCAGCGGCAGCGCCTTCAGGGTCATCATCATGCCGGCGTAGGCGCCGAACACCCGGCCGGTCTTGCCACGGATCAGCTCCAGGGCATCCGGATTTTTCTTCTGGGGCATCAGCGAAGAGCCGGAGGTCACAGCGTCGGACAGCTCCAGGAAACCGGCCTCACCGGAATTGTAGAAGATCAGATCTTCGGCAAAACGGGACAGGTGCATCATGGAGTTGACGGCGCAGTTGATAAGCTCCAGCACGTGATCCCGGTCGGAGACCGAGTCCAGGCTGTTGCGGGTGGGGCCGTCAAAGCCGAGGGACTTGGCCAGCTCATGGCGGTCTACCGGAAAACCGGTGCCGGCCAGGGCGCCGGAGCCCAGCGGGCAGGTGTTCAGGCGGGCGGCGGCGTCCTGCAGACGGCTGTAATCCCGCTCCAGCATTTCCACATAGGCCAGGCACCAGTGGGAGAAAGTCACCGGCTGGGCGCGCTGCAGGTGGGTGTAACCGGGAAGCACGGTGCCCTGCTGCTCCCGGGCCACGGTGACCAGCTGGTTTTGCAGGGCGTCGATTTTTTCCAGCAGCAGCGGCACCTGGGCCTTGCACCACAGCTTGAGATCGGTGGCCACCTGATCATTACGGCTGCGGCCGGTGTGCAGTTTTTTACCCAGATCGCCCACGGCGGCAATCAGCTCCCCTTCCACCCAGGAGTGAATGTCTTCCGCATCGGATTGCAGGATCTGCTCCGGATCGGCCACCACCCTCGCCTTCAGCTCATTCAGCGCCTGTTCCAGCCGCTGCTGCTCCTCGGCGGTGAGCACGCCCACCTTGGCCAGGGCACGGGACCAGGCCACCGAGCCCACAATGTCCTGCTCCGCCAGCCGGTAGTCAAAGCGCAGCGAGTCGTTGAACTGCTTGAAGCGGGTATCCGCGGCCTGAGTAAAACGTCCACCCCAAAGTGCCATAATTCTGTAACTCCTATAAACAAAGCTGGAAGCTGTTAGCTTTAAGCTGGAAGCAGCCCGGGTTGTCGGTGGCTGCTTTCTTCCACCTGCCAGTCCGGCATGGCTTTAAAACCGTGAATATAACGCGGTTTTGCTTAAAGCTGACAGCTTATAGCTGACTCTTGATTACTAATTCTTATCACCTGCCGCCTTTGCACTCTCAACAGGCAGCACACCTTGCTACACGAAGCAGCTGCGGGGATTGCCGAAGCCGACCGTCAAATGCCAGGGAAGGCATTTGCCGAGCGCTACATGGATGTACTCGCCGCGTGCCGGCGGAGTGCAACCCCGCTGTTGCTTCGCACTGCAGGCTTACAGCTCAAAAAAGGGGGCCGAAGCCCCCTTTATATCGGTGTTTACTTCTGCTGGGCCTTGAGTGCCTTGATGCGGCTGGCCAGCGAATACAGACGGATAAAGCCTTCGGCGTGGCTCTGATCGTACACCTCGTCTTCACCGAAGGTGGCGAACTCTTCGGAGTACAGGCTGTTGGGCGACTGCTTCTGAATGGCGGTCACCTGACCCTTGTACATCTTCAGCACCACTTCACCGGACACGTCTTCGGCAATGGCTTCGGCAGAAGCCAGCAGCGCCTTGCACAGCGGAGTGAACCAGCGGCCGTCGTAGACCAGGTGGGAGAACTCGGCACCCACCTTTTCGCGCCAGGCGCGGGTCGGCTTGTCCAGCACCAGCTCCTCAATGGCGCGCAGGGCGGCCATCATCACGGTGCCACCGGGAGTTTCATAGCAACCGCGGGACTTCATGCCCACCAGGCGGTTTTCCACAATATCCACCCGGCCCACGCCGTGCCTGGCGGCGCGCTCGTTCAGGTGGGTCAGCACCTGGTACGGGGTCATGGCGTTGCCGTCCACGGCCACAATGCGGCCCTTTTCCACGGTCAGCGACACGGTCTCGGCCTTGTCGGGCGCCTGCTCGGGCGATACGGTCCAGGTCCAGGCCTGTTCGGACGGCTCGTTCCAGGTGCTTTCCAGCTCGCCACCTTCGGTGGAGATGTGCCAGGCGTTGGCGTCACGGGAATAAATCTTGGTGGCGCTGGCAGTGGTCTTGATGTTGCGCTCAGCCAGATAGTCGAGCAGATCTTCACGGCTGCGCATGTCCCAGATCCGCCACGGGGCGATCACCGCCAGTTGCGGGGCCAGAGCGGCCACGGCGCCTTCAAAACGCACCTGGTCGTTGCCCTTACCGGTACAGCCGTGGGAGATGGCGTCGGCGCCTTCGGCCAGGGCCACTTCCACCATGGCCTTGGCGATCACCGGACGGGCCATGGAGGTGCCCAGCAGGTAGGTGCCTTCGTAGATGGCGCCGGTGGTCAGGGTGGGGTAAACGTAGTCGTTGACGAATTCGTCCTTCAGATCGGCCACGATGCACTTGGAGGCACCGGAGGCGATGGCCTTTTCTTCCACGCCTTCCAGATCTTCCGCGCCCTGGCCCACATCGGCCACAAACGCCACCACTTCACAGCCTTCGTAATTTTCCTTCAGCCACGGAATGATGGCGGAGGTGTCCAGGCCGCCGGAATAGGCCAGCACGATCTTTTTGAATTGGCTCATTAACAATTATCCCTTCATCAATGTCAGCAGCACGGCGTTCTGGGCGTGCATACGGTTTTCGGCTTGGTCGAGGATCAGGGAGGCAGGGCCGTCCATAACCTCGGAAGTAATTTCCCACTCCCTGTGGGCGGGCTGGCAGTGCAGCACCTTTTTGGCTCCGGTTTTGTCGAGCAGGGCCTGGTTGACCTGATACGGCATGTAGATCTCCTTCACCTGCTCCAGCGGCGTATTATCACCCATGGAAACCCAGGTGTCTGTATAGATCACGTCCACGCCCTCAATATCGTCCAGGCTGTCGGTCACCCGAATTTTGGCACCGCTGACGGCGGCCAGGGCCTCGGCTTCCTTCAGAATTTGAGCGTCCACATTGTGGCCGCGGGGGCTCACCGCGGTGACGGTGGTACCCAGAATGGCGCCACCCAGCAACAGCGAGTTGGTGACGTTGTTGCCGTCACCCACATAGGCCAGGTGCACCTTGCTCAGATCATCAAAGTGTTCTGAGATGGTGAGAAAATCCGCCAGCGCCTGGCACGGGTGATAGAGGTTGCACAGAGAGTTGATCACCGGCACGGTGGCGTGTTCGGTCATCTCCACCAGGGTCTGGTGGTCGTACACCCGGGCCACAATGGCGTCGCACCAGCGTGACAGGTTGGCGGCGAAGTCCTGCACGGTTTCGCGCTTGCCCATGGCGCCGTTCTGACTGTCCAGATACACGGCATGACCACCGAGCTTGTTGACGCCGATATCAAAGGTTACCCGGGTGCGCAGCGACGGCTTTTCAAACAGGGTCACCACGCTCTTGCCCTTGAGGGCGTCGGCGTACCTGGCCGGGTTGGCCTTGACGTCTTTGGCCAGCGCCAGGATCTGCTCGATCTGTTCCTTGCTGTAGTCCTTCAGGCTCAGTAAATGCTGCATGGGGCCTTCCTTAGTGAGAAATACGGGTGCCGTGCTCGGACTCGCCGGCCAGCAGCGACAACAACTGCTCCGGATAACGCCAGCTGCCCACGGCCACCGGCTTGCCCAGGGTCTTGGTGGCCTTGAGTGCCGCCTTCACCTTGACCGCCATGCCGTCCTTGATGATGTTCTTGTCCATCAGCTCATTGGCTTCGGCTTCGGTGAGGTGGACAATGCGCTGGCCCTTGCCGTCGAGAATGCCGCTCACGTCGGACAGCATCACCAGCTCGGCTTCCAGAATTTCAGCGATGGCGGTGGCGGCCTGGTCGGCGTTCACGTTCATCAGCTTGCCATCAAAGGTAATGCCGATGGAGCTGACGATGGGCAAAAAGCCGCCGGCCAGCAGGCTGTTCACCAGGGTGGCATCACCGCCTTCAATCTGGCCCACCGCGCCCAGCTCGGGATCCAGCTGGCTGACCCGGCACAGACCGCCGTCGGCCAGGCACAAGCCCACAGACGGAATTTCATGGGCAATGGCCTGGGCCAGCAGCAGCTTGTTGGCGGTGCCGGCCAGGGCGCCGGCGATCACCGGGATCTGCTCAAAGGGAGTCACCCGCAGACCGTTTTTCTTGGTGGAGGTCAGCCCCATGGCCTTGAGCTGGTTGTCCACCAGCACGCCGCCACCGTGCACCAGCACCAGCGGACGGTTGGACTCGTTGACAAAGGCCTTGAGGGTGGAAAACAGCGCTTCCAGCGCCTTGTCGCTTTCCAGCAGGGTGCCACCCAGTTTGACTACCAGCGGTTGTTGCTCAGACATGCGTTGTTACTCCTTGACCAGACCCGCCAGCGGCGAGAATCCCTGATGAATGTTGATGCACTGAATGGCCTGACTGGCGGCGCCCTTCAGCAGGTTGTCGATGGCCGATACCACGATCAGCTGGTTGCCGTCCCGGCTCCAGTGCAGATCGCAGAAGGGGGTGCCGGCCACATCGTTGATCTGGGGCCACTGCCCCGCCAGCCGCACGATCTTCTGACCGTCGTAGGCCTGGTGATAAGCGGCGGCGATCTGTTCGTCGGTCACCCCGTCCTTCAGCTGCACATAAACGGTGGCCAGAATGCCACGAATAAAGTTGCCCAGATGGGGCTGGAACACCACCTGGGTGCCCAGATGATGACTGATCTCGGGCTGATGGCGGTGGTTGAACACGCCGTAGGGCTTGAGGCTGACTTCACAGAAGCTGTTATTCATGCTGGCCTTACGGCCGGCACCGCTGACGCCGGACACGGCGCTGATAATCGGGCGGTTGCCGTCGGCAATGAGGCCGGCGGTCTGCAGCGGCTTCAACGCGCTCAGGGAAGCGGTGGGGTAGCAGCCGGGCACGGCGATCAGTTTGGCCGCCTTGATGGCGTCCTGGTTCCACTCCGCCAGACCGTAGGCGGCATCGGCCAGCCAGCCGGCATGCTGGTGAGCGAAACCGTAGAACTTGTCGTAAAAGCCTTCGCCGGGCACGCGAAAGGCGCCGGACAGGTCGAATACCGGCAGGCCCTTGGCCAGAAAACCCGGCGCCAGATCGTGGCTTACCTCGTGGGCGGTGGCCAGCAGCACCAGATCCGCCTCGGTATGAATGCGGCTCAGGGCCTCGTCGTCCAACGGCAGCAGCGGCGCCTCAATCACGCCCCGCCAGCGCGGATGCAGGCTGGCAAACGGCTTGTGGGCATCCTGGCTGCCCTCGGACACATAGAGTCCGGCCAGTTCCAGATGGGGGTGGCCGTGGATCAGTCCGGCCAGCTCGGCGCCGGTATAACCGCTGGCACCTATGATTGCAGCTTTCAACATGGTCGCGTCCGTAGTCTCGATTCAGCTTGTTATAAATAAGCAGGCATCAGCCTGGCGTGTTGACAGGGCCTGTGTCACCCTGAGGCAAAGTGTTGCACGGGCCGCCTTTACCACAAGGCGAGCGGGCTACTGCAAGGCCGCCTGCAACCACCGGTTACCGAATAATGACAGACTGGCAGACTAGCAACAAAAACATATTTATGCAATTGTATTGAATTTAAATTTGAAGTTTTTCAACGGAGGATCCATGGCATCATTCAACCTGCTGGACATGTACCGCGACATCATCGCCCTGCCTTCCATCAGCAGCACCGACACCAGCTGGGATCAGAGCAACGAGCAGGTGATTCGCCTGCTGGCCGACTGGTTCAGCCGGCTCGGCTTTGCGGTGGAAGTCACCGAACTGCCCGACCTGCCCGGCAAGTTCAACCTGCTGGCCACCAGGGGGGAAGGCGACGGCGGCCTGCTGCTGGCGGGCCACACCGACACCGTGCCCTTTGATCCGGGCCGCTGGAACAAGGACCCGTTCAAACTCACCGAGGAAGGCGACCGCATCTATGGTCTGGGCACCATCGACATGAAGGGCTTCTTTGCCTTTATAGTGGAGGCGCTGAAGGACCTGGATCTGACCAGGCTCGACAAGCCCATTCGCATTCTCGCCACCGCCGACGAGGAAACCACCATGGCCGGCGCCCGCGCCATTGCCAGCGCCATGGCGATCAAGCCAGACTACGCGGTGATCGGCGAGCCCACCGGGCTGGTGCCGGTAATGATGCACAAGGGTCATATGTCGGAAGCCATTCGTGTCACCGGCAAAAGCGGCCACAGCTCGGATCCCGCCAATGGCGTCAACGCCCTGGAGATCATGAACCAGGTGATGGGCCGGCTGCTGGATCTGCAACGTCAGCTGAAGGAAAAATACGCCAACCCCCACTTCAAGGTGCCCCAGCCCACCCTGAACCTGGGCCATATTCACGGCGGCGACAGCCCCAACCGCATCTGCGCCTGCTGCGAGCTGCACTTCGACATGCGTCCCATTCCCGGCGTGGGTCCCGACGAGCTGCTCGGCCTGCTGCACCATGCGCTGGCCCCCATTAAAGAGCAGTACCCGGGTGCCCTGGAGCTGACCCACCTGCACGAGCCCATTCCGCCCTACGGCACCGACCCCGAGGCCGAGCTGGTGCGGGCCGCCGCCGAGCTGACCGGCCATGCGGCGGAAGCGGTGAACTACTGCACCGAGGCGCCCTTTATCAACCAGCTGGGCTGCCAGACCATCGTCCTCGGCCCGGGGCATATCGCTCAGGCGCATCAGCCTGACGAATACCTGGATCTGTCCTTCGTCAAACCCACGGTGGAGGTGCTGCAACGCCTGGTGAGCCGCTTCTGCTTAAGTAATTAAATTACAAAATGTGAAGTCAAACGGGCGGAAGGATTGACCGAATTGGGGAAAGCTGGCTGAATGAACGGCGGAAACGTGACTGTTTTGTAATAAACTGACAAAGAGGCAGATATGGATAATCATGCGGCACTCAGGGCCAATGTGGGCCTGCTGGGGCAGTTGCTGGGCGATGCCATTCGGGAGCATCACGGACAGGCCTTTCTCGACAAGATAGAAACCATTCGCCAGCTGGCCAAGTCGGCCCGCCAGGGCAACGATACGGACCAGCAACGGCTGCTGACCACCCTCAAACAGCTGAGCGACGACGAGCTGCTGCCGGTGGCCCGGGCCTTCAGTCAGTTTCTTAACCTGGCCAACGTGGCCGAACAGTTTCACACCATTTCCCGGGGCTATCGTCAGGACGCCGGCCCCAACCCACTGGATGAAGTGTTTGCACGCCTCAAGGGGGCCAACGTGGGTGAAGCTGCCATTCGTGAAGCGGTGGCGTCTCTCGATATCGATCTGGTGCTCACCGCCCACCCCACGGAAGTGACCCGTCGCACCTTTATTCACAAGCATGTACAGCTCAACGACTGCCTGGCGGCGCTGGAGCTGGAGTTGCCGGAAGAAGAAAAAAACAGCCTGCTGGCCCGGGTGGATCAACTGATCACCCAAGCCTGGCACAGCAACGAAATCCGCGCCCAGCGCCCCACCCCGGTGGACGAGGCCAAGTGGGGCTTTGCGGTGATAGAAAACAGCCTGTGGCCCGCCCTGCCCCGCTTTCTGCGCCAGCTCGACCAGCGCCTGGAAAGCGAGCTGGGCGAACGCCTGCCGCTGGATGCGGCGCCGGTGCGCTTTACTTCCTGGATGGGCGGCGATCGGGACGGCAACCCCTTTGTGACCGCCCGGGTTACCGAAGAGGTGCTGCTGCTGGGCCGCTGGATGGCCAGTTCGCTGTTCCTTAACGACATTCAGGAGCTGGTGTCGGAGCTGTCGATGTCTGAAGCCAGCACCGAGTTGCGCGCCGCCAGCGGCGACAGCGACGAGCCCTACCGGGCGGTGCTGCGCCGCCTGCGCGAAGATCTGCGGGAAACCCTGCTGCACCTCAACGCCCGGGTACAGGGCCAGAAGACCGACGCCCGGGATCTGGTCACCCAAACCGAGCAGCTGCGCCAGCCCCTGGAGCTGTGCTACCGTTCGCTGCAGCAGTGCGGTCTCGGCAAGATTGCCGACGGCCTGCTGCTGGACGTGATCCGCAAGGTGGCCTGTTTCGGCATTCACCTGCTCAAACTCGACATTCGCCAGGACGGCGAGCGCCATACCCAGGCCCTGGGCGAGATCACCCGCTACCTGGGCCTGGGCGACTACGCCGAATGGAGCGAGGCCGACAAGCAGGCGTTTTTGCTCAACGAGCTCAACTCCCGCCGGCCGCTGCTGCCGCGCCAGTGGCAACCCTCCCACGACACGCAGGAGGTGCTCGACACCTGCGCCGTGATCGCCCGTCACCCGCGGGACGCCTTTGGCATCTATATCATCTCCATGGCCGGCGAGCCGTCGGACGTGCTGGCGGTGCAGCTGCTGCTGAAGGAATGCGGGGTTGACTTCCCCATGCCGGTGGCACCGCTGTTTGAAACCCTGGACGACCTTAACCATGGCGCCGCCGTGATTGAGCGGCTGTACCAGTTGCCCTGGTACCGGGGCTACATGCAGGGCCGTCAGTACGTGATGATCGGCTATTCCGACTCCGCCAAGGACGCCGGCATGCTGGCCGCCGGCTGGGCCCAGTACAGCGCCATGGAGCAACTGGTGGCCATCAGTGCACGGGAAAAGGTCACCCTCACCCTGTTCCACGGCCGCGGTGGCAGCCTGGGCCGGGGAGGCGGTCCGGCCCGTCAGGCCATTCTGGCCCAGCCGCCCGGCTCCACCCTCGGCGGCCTGCGGGTGACCGAGCAGGGCGAGATGATCCGCTTCAAGTTCGGCCTGCCCCAGGTGGCCATCGACAGCCTGGCGCTCTACGCCAGCGCCGTGCTCGAAGCCAACCTGCTGCCGCCCCCGGAGCCCGAGCCCGAGTGGCGCGAGCTGATGAACACCATGGCCGAGGTGTCCTGCGCCCATTACCGTTCGCTCATTCGTGGTGAGCCCGACTTCGTGCCCTACTTCCGCGCCGCCACCCCCGAGCTGGAGCTGGGCAAGCTGCCGCTGGGCTCCCGCCCGGCCAAGCGCAAGCCCAATGGCGGTGTGGAAAGCCTGCGTGCCATTCCCTGGATCTTTGCCTGGACCCAGAACCGGCTGATGCTGCCGGCCTGGCTGGGTGCCCACAAGGGGCTGGAAAAGGTAGTGGCCGACGGCCACGAAGCCACCCTGCGCGCCATGAACCGGGGCTGGCCCTTCTTTCGCGCCCGCCTCGACATGCTGGAAATGGTGTTCCTCAAGGCCGACTCGGGTCTGGCGGCCTACTACGACAGCGTGCTGGTACCGGAACCGCTCAAGCCTTTGGGCAAACGACTACGGGACGAACTGCGTGCCAGCACCGAGCTGGTACTCAGGCTGAAGGAAAAGTCCGAGCTGCTGTCCAGCGAGCCCTGGATTCAGGAATCCATCAAGCTGCGCAACCCCTACACGGACCCGCTCAATGTGCTGCAGGCCGAACTGCTCAAGCGCTCCCGGGAACAGGACGATATTCACCCGGTGCTGGATCAGGCGCTGATGGTGACCATCGCCGGCATCGCCGCAGGCATGCGGAATACCGGTTAAACCCAGCCGTAAGCTTTAAGCTAAAAGCTGGAAGCAGCCCGGCGGTGATGGCAGGCACCATTTGGTGCCTGCCATCCTGGCGCTGTCATTCCGGCGAAGGCCGGAATCCATGCTGCAGACGACGGTGCAAACCGCCCTGAACTCCGGCTCAAGGCCGGAGTGACGGTATTCTTGTAGGCCGCGATTTATTCGCGTCCCCAGTCCCCAGTATCATGATTCACTCTTCCCACTCCCCGTCGTTATCTGCATAATTTTCGCCTTGTTGCCAACCACCGGACTGCTCTCATGACTCCCGCCATTCTGTTTCTGGAAAAACAAAAGGCCGCCTTTACCCTGTATCAGTATGACTGCACGGCTCAGGACGACTTTGGCGCCCATGCCGCCGGGCAGCTGGGCGTACCGCTCACCCGCGTGTTCAAGACCCTGCTCACCGAGGGTGAACAGGGAGCCGTGGTGGCGCTGGTGCCGTCATCGGGCAAGGTCAACCTCAAGCGACTGGCCAAAGCTGCCGGGGTAAAAAAGCTGGAGATGATGGCGCCGCAGAAGGCAGAGCGACTGACCGGCTTCAAGGTGGGGGGCATCAGCCCATTTGCCCAGAAAAAGCGCCTGACCACCGTGATCGATGCTTCCGCCAGGGAGCACGACACCGTACTGGTCTCCGGCGGCAAGCGGGGACTGTCGGTAGCGCTGAGCGCCGGCGAGCTTGAACGCCTGCTGCAGGCGGTGCTGGCTCCCATCGCCGAGTAGTCGTCCGTATAACAGCAGACGGTAGCCATAATCCCTTTATTTGGTACGTCTATTACCGGTGGCCTCTTGCGCCCCTTTCCGCATTGGCGCTAGAATCCTTTTTGCTAATAGAAACGATTATCAAATGCATAAGGATATATAAATGCACTTCCGCAAACTTGCGCTGGCCGCCGCCATCGGTGGTCTGCTCAGCGCCTGCGCCCAGACCAGCAACCCCACCGTTACCCAGGATCAGGTCGTAGAGCACTACGCCGATATCGCCCAGGCCGTGTACGGCGACGCCCTCACCAGTGCACAGCAGCTGGATAAAGCCATTGCCGCCCTGCTGGCCAGCCCGAGTGAGCAGACTCTGGCCGATGCCCGAACCGCCTGGCTGGCCGCCCGGGTACCCTACCAGCAGTCGGAAGTGTTTCGTTTCGGCAACCCCGTGGTCGACGACTGGGAAGGCCAGCTCAACGCCTGGCCCCTGGATGAGGGGCTGATTGACTACGTCGCTCCCGGCTACCAGCATGAGCTGGGCAACGCCGGCGCCACCGCCAATATCATTGCCAACAGCCACCTTCAGGTCGGCGGCGAAAAGCTGGACGTGACAAACATTACCCCCGAGCTGCTGGCCGGGCTGAACGAGCTGGCCGGCTCCGAGGCCAATGTCGCCACCGGCTACCACGCCATCGAATTTCTGCTGTGGGGCCAGGATCTGAACGACACCCACTCCGGTGCCGGTGAACGCCCCTGGACCGACTTCGCTCTGGGCGAAGCCTGCACCCACGGCCACTGCGATCGCCGCCGCGACTACCTGCAGGCCGCAAGCCGGCTGCTGGTGCAGGATCTGCAATACATGGCGGGTCAGTGGCAACCGGGGCAGAACAACTACCGCACCGAACTCACCGCCCTGCCGGCGGAAGAAGGCCTGCGCCGCATGCTGTTCGGCATGGGCTCGCTGTCGCTGGGCGAGCTGGCCGGCGAACGCATGAAGGTGGCACTGGTGGCCAACTCGGTGGAAGACGAGCACGACTGCTTCTCCGACAACACCCACCACTCCCACTATTACAACGAGAAAGGCATCAGCAACCTGATGTTCGGCGAATACCAGCGCATCGACGGCAGCACCCTGCAGGGCCCGTCGCTGCTGCAGCTGGTAGCCCAGCAGGACGACCAGGCCGCCGCCCAAATCGGCGAGCAGTTCCGCGAAAGCGAACAGGCGGTATACCGGCTGGTGCAGTCCGCCGAGGTCAATAATGTGCACTTCGATCAGCTGATCGCCGCCGATAATCCGCAAGGCAACCAGCTGGTCACCGACGCCATCAGCGCCCTGGTGGAGCAGACCCGCGCCATTGAGCTGGCCGCCAACACCCTTGGCATCAATAACCTGAACCCGGATACCGCCGATCACGAGTTCTGATCTGGCGGCACAGCACAACACCAATAAAGAAGGGCCGGCACTTGCCGGCCTCACAATAACGCTTGTATTGCCCTTTTACTCTGGAGTCTCCATGTCGTTTCGACTCACCGGCCTGCTGCTTGGCGCTGCCTTTGCCCTCGGCGCCCAGGCCAATCCCGCCAAACCCGGTGGCGACACCACCACCACCAAAACCGGTGCCAACGCCTATTCCATGCCCGCCGCCAATCTGAGCTTTGACAAGCGCCTCGACTTCTCGGTGGGCAACAGCTTTTTCCGCAATCCCTGGGTTGCCGCGCCGGCCACCACAGACGCCCGCGACGGCCTGGGCCCGCTGTTCAACACCAACGCCTGCCAGAGCTGCCACATCAAGGACGGCCGCGGCCATCCGCCCGCCTTTGACGGCGACAATGCGGTCAGCATGCTGGTGCGGCTGTCGGTGCCCGCCGATGAAAGCCAGCAGCACCGGGACTATCTGCGCACCCTTGGGGCGGTGCCCCATCCGGTCTACGGCGGCCAGCTGCAGGACATGGCCATTCCCGGCGCCGTGCCCGAAGGCAGGGTAAATATTCGCTACAGCACCCAAACGGTACGCTTTCACGACGGCAGCACCGTGGAGCTGCGCCGGCCCCATGTCAGCATTGACCAGCCCGGCTACGGCGAGCCCGGTCCGCAGCTGCTTGCCTCAGCCCGTATTGCCCCGCCCATGATCGGCCTGGGGCTGCTGGAAGCCATTCCCGAGTCGGCGCTGCTGGCCGGGGAAGACCCGCATGATGAAAATAATGACGGCATTCGCGGCCACGCCAACCGGGTATGGGGCGCCGCCCGCGAGCACACCGTGATCGGCCGCTTTGGCTGGAAGGCCGGCCAGCCCAGTCTGCGCCAGCAAAACGCCGGCGCCTTTGCCGGCGACATGGGGCTCACCTCCGCCCTGATGCCTGCCGATGACTGCACCGCCGCTCAAGGCTGTGAGCGCTACCCGGACGGTGGCAAGCCCGAGGTCAGCAACGAGGTGCTCGATGCAGTCACCTTCTACAGCCAGCACCTGGCGGTGCCCGCCCGGCGAAACCTGAGCGATCCTCAGGTGCAGGCCGGTGAGCGGCTGTTTCTGGCACTGGGTTGCGCCGGCTGCCATACCCCGTCTTACACCACCGGCGAGCACGCCAGCCCGGCGCTCAGCCACCAGAAAATCTATCCCTATACCGATCTGCTGCTGCACGACATGGGCGACGATCTGGCCGACAACCGTCCCGAGTTTGAAGCCGGCGGCCGCGAGTGGCGTACACCGCCGCTGTGGGGCCTGGGCTATGCCAGCGAGGTGGCCGGCCAGCCCGCCCGCTATCTGCATGACGGCCGCGCCCGCACACTGCTGGAAGCCGTGCTCTGGCACGGGGGCGAGGCCGAAGCCGCCCGCAACCGGGTGCTGGCCGCCAGCGCTCGAGAACGTGAACAACTGATCGCCTTTCTGGAGTCGCTTTGATGAACTTTCGTCCGTTTTCACTCGCCGCGCTGGGCCTGCTCACCGCCTGTCAGAGCCAGCCACCACTGGACCCGTCCCTTGACCGGCTGACCCAGTCACACCTGGGCCTGATGCGCCAGCAGGCCGATGAGCTGGCCCAGGCGCTGACCCGGCTGGATAGCAGCAGCCGCGCCCATTGCGCCGGCGAGCAGCCTCTGGCCAGCGTGCAGCAGCAGTGGCGCAGCGCCTTTACCGCCTGGACCGCCCATCAGGGACAGAGCGGCGGCCCCCTCGATGCCGCCGGTCTGAGCTACGCCTTTCAGCTGTGGCCCGACAAAAAGGACACCACCGCCCGCCAGCTGACCCGTCAGCTTGAGCAGCCCGCCCCGCTCAAGGGGGCCAGCGTCACTCTTGGGGCGGTGGAATACCTGTTGTATGAGGATCTTTCCCAAGCGCAGCGCTGCACCCTGCTGCCCGGGGTCACCGAGCAACTGGTACACAGTGGCGGCCAACTGCAGGCTGCCTGGCGCAACCCGCAAGGCTATGAACAACAGCTGGAGCAAATGGCGGTGCAGGGCGGCGAGCGTGTGCTGCTGGTGCAGATCCTCGGCCAGCTGGCCCACCGTTACGATCGCATTGAAAAAAAACTCGACCTGCCGCTCAATACCGTGGATCACCCGCGTCCGCTGTTTGCCGAAGCCTGGCGCAGCCAGCAGTCGCTGTACTTTGTGCGCACCAGCCTGAAAAGCCTGCAGCGGGAATATCAGGACGGAGGCATTCGCACATACCTGCAGCAAAAAAATGAAAACACGCTGATCAATGAGCTGGATAAGGCCTTTGCCGATACCCTTGAGCATCTGCCCGAGGGCGACAGCCTGGCCCACTGGCTGCAAGGGGACAACTACGCCGCCCTGCTGCGCTTTAAACTCTCCTTTGATCGCCTGGGCAGCCAGCTCAAGCTGCGCCTGCCCGACGCCCTGGGCCTCAGTCTGGGCTTTAACGCCACGGACGGTGACTGATGCACAGACGGCAATTTCTGAAAGGGCTGTCCGCCGCCGGCGTGTTGTGCAGCCTGGGGCTGGCGGGCTGTGCCCTGCCGGCACGCAGACGCGGCTATCTGGTGGGTGGCGGCCGTCGCGACGGCGGCCACCGCTATGTGGTGCAGGCACTGAATCTGGATGGCAGCCTGCGCTATGAGCTGCCGCTGCCGGCCCGGGGGCACGGCATGGCGGCCCACCCCACCCGGCCGCTGGCGGTGTGTCATGCCCGTCGCCCCGGCGGCTGGCTGGCGCTGTTCAACCATGAGCAGGGCCGGTTGCTGCAGGTGCGCGAGGCAGACCCACAGCGCCACTATTACGGCCATGGCGTGTTCAGTGCCGACGGCCGCCGGCTCTATACCACCGAGGGGGTACGCAGCACCAGTAAAGGCATTATCGGTGTATATGCGCTTGAAGGGGAACGGCTCACCAAGGTAAACGAGTTCACCGGCTTTGGCCTGGGCCCTCATGAAATCCGCCGCCTGCCCGATGGCAACCTGGTGGTGGGCGTGGGCGGCGTGCACACGCAGGGGCGCGAGCCGCTGAACCTGAACACCATGCAACCCAGCCTCACTTACCTCGATGCCCGGAACGGCAGGATACTGGAGCAGCGGGGCCTGGCCGACCGCCATCTGTCCATTCGCCACCTGGCGGTGACCGCCGACGGCGAAGTGTTTACCGGCCAGCAGTACCGGGGCAACCCGGACGACTATCCGCCGCTGATCGTGCGTCACCGCCGGGGCCGGAAGCTTATCCCCCTTGGCGGCGAGCCTCTGGACTGGGCCCGCTTCAACCATTACATCGCCAGCATCGCGGTCACCGACAATCATATTGCCGCCACCTCGCCACCGGGCAACTGCTACGGCCTGTGGCACCGCCACAGCGGCGAGCTGATCCGCATCGCCCCCCTGCCCGATGCCTCCGGTGCCTCGGCGGCTCGGGGCCAGATCTGGCTGGGCAGCGGCCAGGGCGGCATCAGCCGGCTCAATGTTCAGGGCGAGGAAACCCGTTTCTATTCCCCCTGGCAGTGGGACAACCACTGGTCGCTGATCGGCGGCTGAAGACCCCATAACCTTGTCTCCCCGCGAAGGAACGTCATCCTCGCGAAGGCGGGGGCCGGGGCGGGGGGCCATTCCACATACTGCGCCCCCGTTCATGGATTTCCGCCTTCGCGGAAATGATCGGGCATGAAAGACAGAGGCCGGCCGTGTGTGCCGCTGGACTATGCTTGGATCAGTTCAAAAAACAACCACCGGAGTACATCATGGGCATTCTCAGCTGGATCGTCTTTGGGCTTATCGCCGGCTTTCTGGCGCGCTGGATCATGCCCGGGCGGGATGGCGGGGGCTTTATCATGACCACCCTGCTCGGCATTGCCGGCGCCTTTGTGGGCGGCTGGATAGGCGTGCGGCTGGGCTTTGGCAGCGTCACCGGCTTTAACCTGGGCAGCATGATCACCGCGGTGATCGGCGCCCTGTTTCTGCTGTTTGTGTACCGCCTGATCAGCCGGTCGTAGTGCCGCGTCATTAAATTCGCCCAAGCCGTTCGAGCTTTGGCACAATACCCACTTATTCATTCAGCCAGGGAAGACTCATGAAGGCACCCAAGGTCGGCGTTATCGCCGTGGTCTGGCACCGGCAGCGCGTGCTGCTGGTGAAACGCAAGCACGCTCCCCACGCCGGGCACTGGGGCTTTCCCGGCGGTAAGCTGGAATGGGGCGAAACCATGAGTGCCGGCGCGGCCCGGGAATTACTGGAAGAAACCGGCGTCACCGCCCGCATGGATGCTCCCTTTGCCTGCTACGACGTGCTGGCCGAAGACGCCGGCAACCTGGCCCATCACTATGTGATGGTGGCGGTGCGCGGCCACTATCAGCGCGGTACCCCAGTGGCCGACGACGACGCCGAAGCCGTGGCCTGGTTCAGCCCCGAGGCCCTGCCCTCGCCCCTGTGCCCGGATCTGCAAGAAATTATTGAGCGCTCGCAGCAGGACTGAGCAGCGACACGCCTGTATCAAAAAGGCTCCCGCAGGAGCCTTGTTTCGTTACAGTGCCGCCAGCAGCTGCCACAGATCCGCCTGCACGGCGGCGGCGGTCACTTCCCGGCCGGCCCCCGGCCCCTGAATGACCATGGGGTTCTGACGGTAATGGCGGGTTTCGATGGCGAACACATTATCGCCGGGGCGCAGCGGCACAAAAGGATGGTTGGCGGGTACCACCTCCAGCCCCACGCTGGCTGCCCCGCTGTCGGCATGAAAACGGGCCACGTGGCGCAGCACGCCGCCCTGCTGTTGCGCCTCGGCCAGGCGCTCGGCCAGCATGCCGTCGAGCCGGTGCAGATGTTCCAGGGCCTCCGCCTTGTCGAGCGCCGCCAGCTCCTCGGGCACCAGGCTGGCCACCTGTACCTGCTCGGGGTCGAGATCAAAGCCGGCTTCCCGGGCCAGAATCACCAGCTTGCGCTTGACGTCCTGACCATTGAGATCTTCCCGCGGATCCGGCTCGGTCAGGCCCTGCTGCCAGGCCTGCTGCACCAGCTCGGAAAACGGCCGGCTGCCGTCGAAGTGCTGGAACAGCCAGCTCAGGCTGCCGGAAAAGATACCGCTGATGGCCCGGATCTGCTCTCCCGACTGGCGCAACTGGTGCAGGCTGCTCTGTACCGGCAGGCCGGCGCCCACGGTGGCATTGCTGAGAAACTTCACCCTGTGCTCGGCCAGCGCCTGCTTCAGTCCGGCATACACATCCCGGCTGGCGGCTCCGGCCTGCTTGTTGGCAGCAATCAGGTGAATATGCTGCTGCACCAGGGCCGGATAATACTGCACCAGGCTGTCGGAGGCGGTGCAGTCCAGCGCCACCATGGTGTCGAAGCCGTGCTCTTCCAAGCTTTCCAGCCAGTCGGGCCACACCAGGCTGCGGGGTTCAAACGCGTTCAGAACCTGGTCCACTTCCAGCCCCTGGCTGGCCAGCATGGCGCCGCGAGAGTCGAACACCCCGTACAGGGTCAGGCGCAGGTTCAGCTCCTGCTCCAGCCGGGCCTTCTGCTCCTTGTACAGCCGCAGCCAGGCCTGGCCGATGTTGCCCCGGCCAAACAGCAGTACGCCCACCCGGCGGGGACGGCTGAACAGGCTCTGGTGCAGCCGCAGCAGCAAGGGATCCAGGCTGGTTTTACGCACCACCCCCACCAGGCTGAGGCCGTTTTTCGCCGGCTGAACAAACTCCAGCGGCTGCTCGTTGAGGGCATGGTAAAACTGCAGGCACTGCTCGGCCTGAGCGGTCACGTTCTTGCCCACCAGCGCCACCAGGGAAAAGCCGTCCCGTTGTTGCAGCCCTTCAAAGCCGCCGGCGGGCTGGTGATCCCGCAGCAGCAGAAACGCCTGCTCGGCCTGCTCCCGGGTATAGGCAATCTGCCACAACTTGCGATCGGGCCGGCGCTTGCACGCCAGCGGGGCCAGCTCCCGTTTGGTAAGCCATTCGGTGAGGGCGTCCACCCGCTCCTGGTAGCGATCGGAAATGGTCATTTCCACCAGCACGGTGTCGTCCACCGCGGTAACGATGCGCGCGCCCTGCTCGCGGCGGGGCTTGCGCTCAATGCGGGTATGGCCGTCGTCCGGGTGGTAGCTGCAGCGCAGCATCAGTTGCTGGCGGCTGGCGGCCACCGGCCCCAGGGTGCGGCTGTGCAGCACCGGCGAGCCCAGCCGGGCCAGCTCGGCGGCCTCGGGCAGGGCCAGCCGTTTGAGCAGGTGCGCCTCGGGAATGCGTCGCGGATCGGCGCTGAACACCCCGGGTACATCGCTCCAGATGGTGGTGTGAGTGCTGTCGGCCAGGGCCGCCAGCAGGGTGGCGCTGAAGTCGGAGCCGTTACGCCCCAGCAGCCGGGTGTTGCCGTCGTCATCGGCGGCGATAAAACCGGTCACCACCAGTATCTGTTGGCCATGCCGCGCCAGAATATCGGCCAGCAAGCGGCGCGATGCCTCTTCCTGCACCCGAACCGGCGTGCCCGTCACCCGCAGAAAACGGCGCGCATCCAGGCTGTCGGCGGCCAGCCCCTGATGACGCAGCACCTGCGCCAGCAGCCGGGACGACCACACCTCGCCAAAGGACTGAATAAAGCTGCGTTGAACCTCATCGAGCCGGCTGTGCTCCAGCACTCGAGCAATGGTGACGATGTCGTCGTTCAGCGCCGCCAGCAGGGGGGCCGCCTCGGCCTCGGGCAGAGAGGTCTCGATCAGATTGCGCTGAAAAGCGTGCAGGCCCGCCAGCGCCTCGGGGGCGGCGGTGTCGCCGCTGGCGAACAGGCCGAGCAGTTCAATCAGCCGGTTGGTGGTCTTGCCCGGCGCCGACACCACGATCAGGGCGTCGGGCTGGTGCAGGTTGTGAATGATACCGGCTACCCGGTGAAAACAGGCGGCATCGGCCAGGCTGCTGCCGCCAAACTTGTGCACCGGTCGCCAGGCGCCGGCCTCGGGCTCGAGAATGGTCATTTACTTGCTGAGTACCTTGAATGCGTTTTCCAGATCGTGGATCAGATCGCCGGCGTCCTCAATCCCTACCGATACCCGCAACAGTTGCTGGCTGATGCCGGCCTCGGCCAGGGCCTCGGGGCTCATGGCGGCGTGGGTCATGGTGGCCGGGTGGGCGATCAGGCTTTCCACCCCGCCCAGGGATTCGGCCAGGGAGAACAGCTGCAGTTGCTGCAAAAAGGCCTTGAGCCCGGCCTCGTCGGCATCCAGCTCAAAGCTGAGCATGGCGCCGAAACCGGCCTGCTGGCGGGCGGCAATGGCGTGGCCCGGGTTGCCCGGCAGGCTGGGGTGATACACGGCTTTTACCCTGGGCTGGGTTTGCAGAAAGGCCACCAGCGCCTCGGCGTTTTCGCAGTGCTGGCGCATGCGCACCCCCAGGGTGCGCAGGCCGCGCAGGGTCAGGTAGTTGTCAAAGGCGGAACCGGTCAGCCCCAGGCAATTGGCCCACCAGCGCAGTTGCTCGGCCAGATCCGGATTCGCCGCCACCACGGCGCCGCCGAGGGCGTCGGAGTGGCCGTTGATGTATTTGGTGGTGGAATGCAGCACCAGATCGGCGCCCAGTTTCAGCGGCTGCTGCAACGCCGGCGACAAAAAGGTGTTGTCCACCACGCTGAGCGCGCCCACCTCCCGGGCGGCGGCGCACAGCGCCTGAATGTCCACCACCCGCAGCAGCGGGTTGGACGGGGTTTCGATCCACAGCATGCGCGGCTTGCGCGCCATCACCTCGGCCAGAGCATCGGCGTCGGTCTGATCCACATAGGCCAGTTCAAACAGGCCCTTGGCGGCCAGGGAGTTGAACAGCCGCTGGCTGCCGCCGTAGCAGTCGTGGGGCACCACCAGCAGATCGCCGGGTTGCAGCTGGGAAGTCACGATCAGGTTGATGGCGCCCAGGCCGCTGGCGGTGACCGCCGCGCCGGCGCCGCCTTCCAGGTGGGTCAGGGCGTCGAGCAGGGTCTGGCGGGTGGGATTGCCGGAGCGGGCATAGTCGAACTGGCGCTTCTGGTTAAAGTCGGCAAAGGAATAGGTGCTGCTGAGGTAAATGGGCGGCACCACGGCACCATGCTGAGTGTCACTCTCAAGGCCGGTACGAACGGCGTGGGTCTGAGTCTTGTAAGTCGGCATGTGCTTCTCCTTTGCGCGCGGCAGCCTGAAACAGAATTCTGAGGAAGTGCACAGTAACCCGAACAAAATAAGCCGTCAAGCCACCCAGACGTCCATAAGGCTTTGCCGTTGGATTGCCAACACAAAATGCAGGGGTTACAATTCGCCGGAACCAATTTCCGAACGCAGGTGGACGATGAAAACTGAATGGAACGGCGACTATATCAGCCCCTACGCCGAACACGGCAAGAAAAGCGAGCAGGTCAAAAAGATCACCGTCTCCATCCCGCTCAAGGTGCTCAAAGTGCTCACCGACGAGCGCACCCGGCGCCAGGTGAACAATCTGCGTCACGCCACCAACAGCGAGCTGCTGTGCGAGGCCTTTCTGCATGCCTACACCGGCCAGCCCCTGCCCCAGGACGACGACCTGCGCAAGGATGTGCCCGACCAGATCCCCGCCCGGGCCCGGGAAATCATGACCGAGCTGGGCATCGAAATCGAGGATTTCGAACAGGAAGACTGAACAAGGGCGGCCAAGGCCGCCCTTGTTGCATTCAGGATCTGCCGCGAAGAATGTCCCGCCAGGGCAGGTTTTCATCCCCCAGGGTGATGAAGTTGGGGTTGATCAGGCTGTCGCGCTCGTTGTAGCTGAGCCGCGCCAGCTCCAGGTCGAGAATGCGACCGCCCGCTTCTTCCACAATGCACTGGGTGGCACCGGTGTCCCACTCGCCGGTGGGGCCGATGCGCATGTACAGGTCCGCCGCTCCTTCCGCCACCAGGCACGACTTGAGCGAACTTGAGCCCAGAGGCAGCAGCCGGTAGTCCAGCTCGTCGGAAAGCCGCGAGCGCACCCAGTCCACGTTCTGCCGCCGGCTGATGGCAATGCACAGGCTGGTCACCGGCTGGCGCTGGTCATAATGACGGGCGTGAATGCGGGTAATCTCGCCACCGGCTTCCTTGAAGGCGCCCTGGCCACACACCGCGTAATACATGAGATCGTGCACCGGGCCGTACACCACCCCCAGCACCGGCTTGCCATGTTCAATCAGGGCAATCATGGTGGAGAAGTCGCCGCTGCCGGCAATAAATTCCTGGGTGCCGTCCAGCGGGTCCACCAGCCAGTAGCGGGGCCAGGTGCTGCGCTCCGCCAGCGGAATGTCGCCGCCTTCCTCGGAGAGTACCGGAATGTCGGCCAGGGCGCGCAGGGCCCGGTCGAGATAGGCGTGCGCCGCCAGATCGGCACTGGTCACCGGGCTGTCGTCGTCCTTGCTCTCGGCCTGATACTGACCACTGTGGTACATCGACAGGATCAGCCGGCCGGATTCTCGGGCTGCCGCCTTCACCCCCGGCAGCAGGGCACTGGTATCCATGCTTATTCCTCTTTATTAAGCCAGTCCTGCAACAAAAACAGACCACAAATGCTGCGGGCCTCGGAAAAATCGGGCCGGGCGAGCAGTTCGTCCAGCCGGGCCAAGGGCCAGGGCACCACTTCCAGCGGCTCCGGCTCATCCCCTTCCCGCTGTTCCGGATACAAGTTCCGTGCCAGTAAAATGTCCATGCGGCTGCCAAAATAACCGGGGGCCAGGCTCACCTGCTTGAGCGGAATCAGGGTACGGGCGCCATAGCCCACTTCTTCCATCAGTTCCCGGTTGCCTGCCTCCAGGGCAGTTTCACCCGGATCGATCAGCCCCTTGGGAAAGCCAAGCTCATAGCTGTGGGTACCGGCGGAGTATTCCCGAATCAGCAGAAGGGTGTCGTCGTCGAGCATGGGCACCAGCATCACGGCGCCGCGACCGCCGCCGCGCATTCTTTCATAGATTCGCTCAACACCGTTACTGAAACGCAGGTGTACCGATTCCACCCGGAACAGGCGGCTTTCCGCCACCAGTTCGGTGTGCAGTATGGTCGGTTTTTGTTTGTTCCCGGTCATGGCCATCCCGTATTTGACTCGCCTTACCTGAGGTTATCGCAACTGGCGGCCAACGTCTGCCGCAGAATGGCCACAAAGCGTGATTTGCCCCGCCCTTTATACGCCGAAGCAGACCATCTGGTATAATCGGGGTCCCGGTTGTGACGAGAGCAAGTACCATGAACGGAAAAACGGATTCCGTGCGGCTGGACAAATGGCTGTGGGCCGCCCGCTTCTACAAGACCCGCAGCCTGGCCCGGGAGATGATCGACGGCGGCAAGGTGCACTACAACGGCCAGCGCACCAAGCCCGGCAAACCGGTGGAAACCGGCGCCCTGATCCGCCTGTGGCAGGGCCACGACGAACGGGAAGTGGTGGTGCTGGCCCTGTCCGACAAGCGCGGCAAGGCCGAGCAGGCGCAACAGCTCTACCGCGAAACGCCGGACAGCATTGAACGACGGGAGCGCAACGCCCGGGCACGCAAACTCCACAGCCAGTTTGCCCCCAGCCCCGAGCGACGGCCCGACAAGAAAGAAAGACGTACCCTGCTTCGAATCAAGCAGGGCAACTGAGCCGAGACAGGACCCATGATGAACAAACCCGATCAACTTCACCGTTATCTGTTCGACCACTACCCGGTGCGCGGCGAGCTGGTGCAACTGCAGCACAGCTTTCAGCACATCCTTGAGGGTCAGGCCTACCCGGTGCCGGTGCAACGGCTGCTGGGTGAGCTGCTCACCGCCACCAGCCTGCTCACCGCCACCCTCAAGTTTGAGGGCCACATTACGGTGCAGCTGCAGGGCGACGGCCCGGTCAGCCTGGCGGTGATCAACGGCGATCATAACCAGCAGCTGCGTGGCGTGGCCCGCTGGCAGGGCACGGTGCCCGACAGCACCCGGCTGGCCGATCTGGTGGGCAAGGGCTATATCGCCATCACCATTACCCCCGACGACGGCGAACGTTATCAGGGCGTGGTGGAGTTGCATGAAAGCTCCCTCGCCGCCAGCCTGGAAAACTACTTTGCCCAGTCGGAACAACTGGCTACCCGCATCTGGCTGTTTACCGGCCTGCAGGGCGATCACCAGGCCGCCGCCGGCATGCTGCTGCAGGCCCTGCCCAGCGAAGCCGAAGGCCAGCAGGACGACTTCGCCCACCTGGAAGCCCTGACCGCCACCGTCAAGGCCGAAGAACTGCTGCAGCTGGACGCCCAGGAAGTGCTGTACCGGCTCTACAACCAGGAGGCGGTACGGGTATTCGACCCACAGCCGGTCAGCTTCAAATGCACCTGCTCCAGAGAAAAATGCGAGCAGGCGCTGCTGCAGGTGGGCAAGGACGAAGCCATGGAAATCATTCAGGAGCAGGGCAACATCGAGATGCACTGCGACTACTGCGGCCATCATTACCGCTTTGACGGCAGCGACGTACAGAGCCTGTTTGAACAGACCCTGCACTGATCACGTTTTTGGTGATCACTGCCCGGGCCGGCAATGCCGGCCCGGGTTTATTTTTTAACGTTTCCCTTACGCTCCCCCTCACCTTGCCCTGCCTGTTCATTGATAAGCAAAATAAAGGAACAGTAAATTAACACCATGACAGCATAAAAAACGTCATTTTTACCTACATCCTCTTAATTCGTGCCGCAAAATTATAAATTTTGAAGCAGATCCCCTAATTGATATTTAAATCTTGATATCCTCGTATTTCAAAAAATTCAAATAACCAAGCAAACCCCTCTGTACCAAATCCAGGAGTAAACAATGACGCCCAAGGCGCAACAACTAGGCTTGTCCCGCTACGGTATTACCGACGTCACCGAAGTGCTTTACAATCCTTCCTACGAGCAGCTGTTCGAAGAAGAAACCCGCGCCGATCTGGAAGGCTTCGAGAAGGGCGTGGTTACCAGCCTGGGCGCCGTGGCCGTGGATACCGGCATCTTTACCGGTCGCTCCCCCAAGGATAAATACATCGTCCGCGACGACGTGACCCGCGACACCGTATGGTGGTCCGATCAGGGCAAGAACGACAACAAGCCGATGACCCAGGAAACCTGGGACCAGCTCAAGGGCCTGGTCACCCGGCAGCTGTCCGGCAAGCGCCTGTTTGTGGTCGACACCTTCTGCGGCGCCAATGCCGATACCCGCCTGGCGGTGCGTTTCATTACCGAGGTGGCCTGGCAGGCGCACTTTGTGAAAAACATGTTTATCCGCCCGAGCGATGCCGAGCTGGAAAACTTCACTCCCGATTTTGTGGTCATGAACGGCGCCAAGTGCACCAATCCCAACTGGCAGGAGCAGGGCCTGAACAGCGAGAACTTTGTGGCCTTCAACCTCACCGAGCGGGTGCAGCTGATCGGCGGCACCTGGTACGGCGGCGAGATGAAAAAAGGCATGTTCTCCATGATGAACTACCTGCTGCCGCTGAAGGGCATCGCCTCCATGCACTGCTCCGCCAACGTGGGCAAGGACGGCGACGTGGCCATCTTCTTTGGCCTGTCCGGCACCGGCAAGACCACCCTGTCCACCGATCCGGACCGCGCGCTGATCGGCGACGACGAGCACGGCTGGGACGACGACGGCGTGTTCAACTTTGAAGGCGGCTGCTACGCCAAGACCATCAAGCTGAGCAAGGAAAACGAGCCGGAGATCTACGCCGCCATTCGCCGCGACGCCCTGCTGGAAAACGTCACCGTGCGGGAAGACGGCACCGTCGACTTTGACGATGGCTCCAAAACCGAGAACACCCGGGTTTCCTATCCCATCTACCACATCGACAACATCGTCAAGCCGGTGTCCAAGGCCGGTCACGCCAGGAAGGTGATCTTCCTCACCGCCGACGCCTTTGGCGTGCTGCCGCCGGTGGCCAAGCTGACCCGGGATCAGGCCCAGTATCACTTCCTGTCCGGCTTTACCGCCAAGCTGGCCGGTACCGAGCGCGGCATCACCGAGCCGACCCCCACCTTCTCCAGCTGCTTTGGCGCCGCCTTCCTGAGCCTGCACCCCACCCGGTACGCCGAAGTGCTGGCCAAGCGCATGGACGCCGTGGGCGCCGAAGCCTACCTGGTGAACACCGGCTGGAACGGCACCGGCAAGCGGATTTCCATCAAGGCCACCCGCGCCATCATCAACGCCATTCTCGACGGCTCCATCGAGCACAGCGAGTTTGTGGAACTGCCTTACTTCAACCTGGCCATTCCCACCGGCCTGGCGGGCGTGGAAGACGAGTCCATTCTGGATCCGCGCAACACCTATGCCGACGCCGCCGACTGGGACACCAAGGCGAAGGACCTGGCCCAGCGCTTTGTGAACAACTTCGAGAAGTTCACCGACACCGCCGAGGGCAAGGCCCTGGTGGCCGCCGGCCCGCAGCTGTAAAGCCGGCCACTCGGGTCAATACAAACCCCGGCTTCGGCCGGGGTTTTTGTCTGGGCGCATTACTGCAACGGCAACTGCCGGTTCCACTCCCGCAGCCAGTCGGCAATGGCGTCCGCCGGCATGGGGTGGGAAATGCCATAGCCCTGCACATAATGGCAGCCCAGCTGCTGCAGCCGCTCCCCCAGCTCCGGCTGCTCCATGCCTTCCGCTACCACCACCATGCGCAGCGCCGCCGCCAGCTGCACCACCCCTTCCACCATGCTGGCATCGGTGGGGCTGGTGAGCAGATCGGTAATGAACCGGCGGTCGATCTTGATGATGTCCACCGGCAGGCGGTTCAGGTGCACCAGCGAGGCGTGGCCGGCGCCGAAATTGTCGAGAGAGATGGTCAGCCCCAGCCGGCGGCAACGCTCCAGCACGCCGGCCACCCGCTGCACATCGCCGCCCACCGCGCTTTCCTGAAACTCCAGCTCCAGCCGGGCCGGCTCCACCGCCGGATACAGGCCCAGCAGATACTTCAAATTGCAGTAGAAGTCGTCGTGCAGCAGCTGGCCGGCACTGACATTGAAACTGGCATGGTAGTCCTGGCCGGCCTCCAGCCAGGCGGTCATCTGCTGCAACAGCCGCCGAATCACCCACTGGCCCAGCTCGAACTCCATGTCGCTGTCGAGCACCGCGGGCAGAAACTCCGCCGGGGTCAGCATGCCCCTGTGCGGGTGCTGCCAGCGCAACAGCGCCTCCACCCCCATCATGTGCCGGCTGAACAGATCGATTTTGGGCTGGTAGTGCAGCAGAAACTCGCCGCTCACCAGGGCCCGGTGCAATTCTTCATAAAGCCGGTGGCGCTCCTGATCCTGAGAATGCAGACCGGGTTCAAAAAACACATGGCGGTGCTTGCCCTGTTTCTTGGCCTCGTACATGGCCTTGTCGGCATAACGCAGCAGGGTCTGGCCATCGCCGGCATCCTGAGGATACACCGCTACCCCGATGCTCGCCGTTACCCGGGCCTGGTGGCCGTCCAGCCGCACCGGCGTATCGATAACGGCCAGTACCCGATCGAGGATTTCGGTGCATTCCAGCGGCTGGTGCAGCCCGGTGATCATCAGCGCAAACTCGTCGCCTCCCAGCCGGGCCACCACGTCGCAACTGCGGATCACCAGCGCCATGCGCCGGCCCATTTCCACCAGCAGCCGGTCGCCGGCGGCATGGCCCAGGCTGTCGTTGACCTGCTTGAAACCGTCCAGATCCAGGTAGCATACCGCCAGCATGGTATCGCCGCGGCCGGCCGCGGCCATGGCCCGCTCCAGCAGCTCGCTGAACAGCTGGCGGTTGGGAATGCGGGTCAGGGGATCATACAGGGCGCGCTGGCGCAGCTCGGCCTCGTGGCGTTTGATATGACTGATGTCGGTCAGAATGATGGCATGGTGCTGCACCCTGCCCTTGTCGTCACGGATCACCGACACCGACAGCAACAGGGCGCAGCGGCTGCCGTTGCGCCGCCGAATGGTGCACTCACCCTGCCAGTGATCCGGCGTATCGGGACCGGCAGGCAAGGGCGGCGCCTCGGCCCCCTCGCGATCCTGCTCAAACAGGGTGGCCACGCGCGCCACCATGTCGTCGGGAGAATAGCCGGTAATTCGGGTAAACGACGGATTGATGTGCACCACCCGGTTCTCGGCATCGGTCAGCATGATGCCGTCGTAACTGGCCTCAAACACACTGGCGGCCAGCCGTTGCTGGCTTTCCAGGGCCCGCTGTTCGGTAATGTCGTGGCCCACGCAGATCATGTCGCCATTGGGCAGCATGATATTGGCCCACAGGGTGGTAAGCCGGCGTCCCCGGCTGTCCACCGGATGCCATTCGCGAAACTCCGAACCTTTCAGCTCCCTGAAGGTGGCAATCACCCGGCGGCACTCCTCCGGATCCGGATAGAACAGCTCAATGGGCGCCGGATGCTCCCTGAGTTCGTCAAAGGTGCGGCCAAACACACGAGCACACTCGTCATTCCACAATATGCAGTGGCCCTGGGTGTTAAAGCCGTTGATCAGAATGGGCACGTGCATAAACAAGGTTTTCAGCCGGCTGAGCAGGCGTCCGGACGACTCGTCCAGCTGCAGCTGGCGTGCGTCCAGCTCGGTTTCCCGCCACAGCAGGGCGCCGTGCCGGGCCAGGGTGTCGAGCCGCTGCCGGCGCTCCTCGGTCAGGGGCGCGGGCGGGGCGGCAAACTCCAGCAGCAGCAGGCCGCGCTGGCTGCCCCGCACCACCGGCACCGCCATAAAGCAGGCCGGGCTGTCGAGCTGCAGTTCGGTCGCGCTCAGCCCGCAGTAAAAGCCCCGTTGCCGCCACACCGCCAGATAATGGGATTCGCGCCAGCCCCGCAGCCGGCGCCCCAGCACGCGGCTGACACCCCGGGCCTGATGGTGAAAAAAAACGAAACAGGCCCGCTCCGCGCCGGCGTCTGTTGCCGCCTGTTCACACAGCTGGCGCCACTCCCGAACATGCCCGTCGAGCAGCTCAGCCACCTTGCCTGCGCTATCATCCTGATCTTTGTGCGCTCGCATGCTGTTGTTTGTCCTGATAATTCGCCCTGAACGAGCGCCTGGGTCCACTGCCCGCCTCGGTGTAATGGCGGCAATTAAAATTCAAGCATAGAACAGCCAGGTCGGGGACGCGCTGTGTCAGCGGCCTCGCCACAGCTCCCGGGCCACCTCGAAAAAGCCTTTTGCCAGCAGGCTGGCCTGGCCGTCATTGCGCATCACCAGGGCGCCGATACGGGCCATGGGCGGCAGAGCCACCGGGCGGCATACCACCCCCGGCAGCTCGTTGAACAGCACGCTGCCGGCGGGCACCAGAGCACACCCCAGACCGGCATGCACCCAGCGCATCAGCCGGTAAACGGAGTTGGAGGTCAGCACCGGCTCAAGGGCAAGCCCTTCCCGTGCAAACTGGGTGTCCAGATAATGACGAAAATACATGCCCGGCTTGGGCAGGCATAACGGCAGCCCGGCCAGATCCGCCGGCCGGGGGCAGGCCGGCACCCGCGCCTTCCAGTCCGGGCCAAAGGCCAGCACCACTCCCTGCTCGGGCAGCGCCAGGCTGTCGAAACGGGCCAGCACCTCGGGCTCAAAAAAACCGCCGCCAATGTCGAGGGTGTTATGGTTGAGTCCGTCGAGAATGGCATCGGCGGTCATGTCGTTGATCTCAAAGCCCACGCCCTGATGGCGCCGGCGCAGCCCGGCCAGTACCGGGCTCAGATCCATGCAGCTCAGCGGCACCAGCCCCAGCCGCACCGTGCCGGTGAGCCGGCCCTTCATGGCGTCCACTTCCAGCCGCAGGTTGTCATACTGGCTGAGCAGGGTGCGGGCCCGGGCCAGCACCCGCTCGCCTTCCGGAGTGAAACCTTCAAACTGCCGGCCCCGGCGCACCAGGGCCACGCCCAGCTCCTGCTCCAGCTGGCGCAGCCGCATCGACAGGGTAGGCTGGGTCACACAGCAGGCCCGGGCCGCCCGGCCAAAATGGCGCTGCTCCGCCAGGGTGCATAAATAGTGCAGTTGCTTGATGTCCATCAAGGTGTGCCTTTCATCACAAATTAGAATCTAAAGGTTTCTCTTCGATAAGCCATATCTATCACAGTATCAAATCTTTCAATTAGAAAGCACAACCCCGGCTCTTTACACTGGAACCAAACCGTCAGCCGGACCCTCGCCATGCCTGATCCCGACACCCTGCCCGATTACCAATTTGTCGCCACCCCCCAGGGTGACCGCCATGCCCTGGCCAGCGAGGTTCCCCTGGCCGTGGTACTGAACGGCGTCAGCCATGCGGTGATGATGGTCAGTCCCAACCAGCTGGAGGCTTTCATCACCGGCTTTCTGCTGAGCGAAGGCATTATTCTCCACCACCGGGAAATTCACGATCTGGAGTTTGAGTGTGCAGGAGACGCGCTGGAGGCCCGGGTCACCCTGGCCAACGGCAGTCATTACCGCTGGCGGGAGCACAGGCGCAGCCTGGCGGGCCGCACCGGCTGCGGCCTGTGCGGCATCGAATCGCTGGAACAGGCGCTGCCAGCCCTGCCCGCGTTGCCCGGCCAGCCGCTGCCGGCCCTTGCCGCCGTTGAGGCACTGCGCCGCCAGCTGAGCGACTGGCAACCCCTGGGGCAGGCGTGCGGCGCCCTGCACGCCGCCTTTTATGCCGACGCCGAGGGCCGCATTCAGCATTCCTGCGAAGACGTGGGCCGGCACAATGCCCTCGACAAACTGCTGGGCTGGCATCATCGCCACGCCCTGGCCACGCCGGGCATGGTGCTGATCACCAGCCGTTGCAGCGTGGAGCTGGTGCAGAAAATGGTGCGCGCCGGCCTGCCCACCCTGATCACCCTGGCCGCGCCCACCACCCTGGCGGTGCGCCAGGCCCGGCGCCTTGGCCTGAACCTGCTGCACCTGCCACGCCAGCAGGGGCCGCGGGTTTATTCCGTTTCCCTTCACACCGAATGCGACCATGAGCAAGAAGATCAAAGCCTATAACGGCGCCGCCGGCGGCTGGGGCGCCCTCGCCTCCACCACCCGTTTCGTGCTGGGCAGCAAACAGCCCGCCGCCAACCTGCGCAACCTGCTGCGTGCCAACCAGGTCAAGGGCTTCGACTGCCCCGGCTGCGCCTGGGGTGACGAGCAGGGCAAGCATTTTTCCTTTTGCGAGAATGGCGCCAAGGCGATCAGCTGGGAAGCCACCAGCCGCCGGGTCACTCCCGCCTTCTTCAAGCAGCACGCGGTGAGTCAACTGCGCCGGCAGAGCGACTATTTTCTGGAATATCAGGGCCGCATTGAACAGCCCATGTACCTGAACCGGGACAGCGACCACTATGAGCCCATCTCCTGGGACGACGCCTTTGCGCTGATCGCCCGCCATCTCAACGGGCTGGACCACCCGGATCGGCTGGAGCTGTACACCTCGGGCCGGGCCAGCAACGAGGCCGCCTACCTGTATCAGCTGTTTGGCCGGGCGGTTGGCACCAACAACTTCCCCGACTGCTCCAACCTCTGCCACGAGGCCAGCGGCGTGGCCCTGACCCGGGCCATTGGCGTGGGCAAGGGCACGGTGACCCTGCAGGACTTTGAGCGTGCCGATGCCATCTTTGCCTTTGGCCAGAATCCGGGCACCAACCACCCCCGCATGCTGCACAGCCTGCGCCATGCCGCTCGCCGGGGTGCCGCCATCGTCACCTTTAACAACCTGAAGGAGCGGGGGCTGGAGCGCTTTGCCGATCCGCAAAGTCCGCTGGAAATGCTGACCCCCAAAGACTCGCGCATTTCCAGCCTGTATCTGAGCCCGCGCCTGGGTGGCGATATGGCGGCGGTGCGGGGCATGGCCAAGCTGGTGCTGGAATGGGACGCCGCAGCCCTGCAGCGCGGCGAGCCGGGGCTGCTGGATCGGGACTTTATTGCCGAACATACCCAGGGCCTGGACGACTACATGGCGGTCGTGGCGGCCACGCCCTGGCAGCAGATAGAGCAACAGTCGGGCCTGCGCCGGGAACAGATTCGGCAGGCGGCGGAAGTCTATGCCAGTGCCGAACGGGTGATCTGCACCTGGGCCATGGGCATTACCCAGCACAAGCACTCGGTGGCCACCATTCGGGAAATGGTGAACCTGCAGCTGTTGCGCGGCCAGATTGGCAAGCCCGGTGCCGGCCTGTGCCCGGTACGGGGCCACAGCAATGTGCAGGGCAACCGCACCGTGGGCATCAACGAACAACCGGATGCGGCCTTTCTCGACCGGCTGGAGCGTCATTTCCATATCCCCATGCCGCGCCGGCCGGGCCACAACGCCGTGGCCGCCATTCAGGCCATGCTCGACGGCCGCTCACGGGTGTTTATCGCCCTGGGGGGCAATATTGCCGCCGCCGCCCCCGACAGCCACGTTACCGCCGAAGCCCTGGCCAACTGCGAGCTGACGGTACAGATCAGCACCAAGCTCAACCGCAGCCACCTGATGGCGGGCAAAGAGGCGCTGATTTTGCCCTGCCTGGGCCGCACCGAGACCGATGTGCAGGCCAGCGGGCCGCAGTTTGTGACGGTGGAAGACTCCTTCAGCATGGTGCACGCCTCTCAGGGCGTGGGAAAACCCAACAGCCCGCACCAGCGTTCGGAAACCGCCATTATCGCCGGCATGGCCCAGGCCACCCTGGGCAGCAAGCCGGTTGACTGGCTGGCCCTGGCCGACGATTACCACCGCATTCGCGATCATATGGCCGCCACCCTGCCGGGCTTTGAGCGCTTCAATGAACGGCTGCAGCAACCCGGCGGCTTTTATCTCGGCAACAGTGCCGCCGAACACCATTGGCGCACCGCCACCGGCAAGGCCGGCTTTGCCGCCGAGCCCCTTCCTGAAGCACTGCTGCCCGCCGAAGCCAACGGCGAGCCGGTGTCCGTTCTGCAGACGCTGCGCTCTCACGATCAGTACAACACCACCATCTATGGCATGGACGACCGTTACCGCGGGGTGTATGGCCAGCGCATGGTGCTGTTTATGCATCCGGATGAGATTGACCGACGTGGACTGAACGAAGGCGATCTGGTGGAGATGATCTCGCTCTGGCATGACGGGAAGGAGCGCAAGGTGGCTGGCTTTCGTGTGGTGGCCTATGACATTCCCGCCGGCAACGTGGCCGCCTATTACCCGGAGACCAACCCGCTGGTGCCCCTGCACAGCACCGGCGACGACAGCCACACTCCCACCTCCAAGTCGGTGGCGGTGCTGATCCGCAAACAGGCGAGCCCCCGCATTCTGTAAGGGGCGTCAGGGCGTGCCGGCCACGCCCTTGAGCCTGAGCAGGCCATTGGCGTTTTCGGTCAGCACCGTCAGTTCGCGCTTCAGCAGTTCGCTGAATTCCAGCGTCGCCCGGGAGCGGGCCCGGTGGGCCGGATACAGCAGGTGGTAGGAAAACGACACCCAGGGCTCAAAGGGCCGGTACACCAGATTCGCAGACGGAAAATGCAACGCGGTAACGGGGTCGACCAGGGCCACACCCGCCCCCGCGTCCACAAACGAGCAGGCCACGTGGGACAGCTGAGTATCAAACACCAGCTGGCGGCTGACCCTGGCCTGTTCAAAGGCCTCGTCCACCTTGTAGCGCACGCTCTGCTCCGGCCCCAGGGAAATAAACGGCTGATCGCGCAGATCCTCCGGCACGATCACCGCCTTTTCCACCAACGGGTGGCTGGCCGGCAGGGCACACACCAGCGCCGCTTCGCCCAGCACCTCCACCGCCAGTGCCGGATCCGCCACATTGATGGCACCGATACCCACGTCAAAATGCTGGGTGGCTATCCAGTCGGCCACCTGCTGGGAGCTGCGCACCTGCAGGGTCTGGCTCACTCCCTGATGCGCCTCGCCAAATTTCTGCATCACTCGGGGCAAAAAACCAAGGGCAATGGCGGGCATGGCCGCCACCTTCAGGCTGCCACGCTGAAAGTCCCGTAACTCTTCCGCCATACTGGCCAGCCGGTCAATGCCGACAAAAGAACGCTCGACTTCTTCAAACAGCAGCAGCGCCTCCGGTGTCGGCGCCAGCCGTTTGTGATGACGCTCAAACAATTTCACTTTTACCGCCGCTTCAAAATCATGGAGCAGACGGCTCACCGCCGGCTGGGAAATATAAAGCAACTCGGCCGCCCCCGTGGTGGTACCGGCGATCATCACGGCCCGGAACGCTTCCACCTGCCGAAAACTCAACTTGGTCATGGTCTCATCCTGCGCACTGCCACCCCCTTAAAATAACATTATGTTATACAAAGGCCACATAAAACGATTTGTTGTTATTTTCTTGTAAACCCAAAATAACCAGTACGCAGAGGCCGCAAGTCATTGCCGGCGTCGGCTGGTGAACCGCACAAGGACAAAGCTATGGAAACGGTATTCAAGTACACACTAACGCTGTTGATCACCACGGTGGCCGGCTTTCAGGCCGTACAGGTGGTCTCCCGTTATGTGTTTGAAACACCACTGATGGGACTGGAGGAAATGGCCCTGATCCCCACCATGTGGCTGTACATACTGGGAGCGGTCAATGCCTCCCGGGAAGACACCCAGATACGGGCCAATGTGCTCGAGATCTTTCTCAGGACCGATCGCGCCCGTTACTGGCTGACCGCGCTCGCCGAAACCATCAGCCTGATCATCTCCGGCTGGCTGACCTGGTGGGCCTGGGACTACTTCAAGTATGCCAACCGGGTCTGGAAGGAAAGCCCCACCCTCTACATTCCCACCATCATTTACGAAGCGGCCCTGTTCCTCGGCCTGGTCATGATGACCCTCTACGTCGGCTGGCACCTGCTGAAACATCTGCACCCCCTGCTGACCGGTGGTGTGGCACGTCCGGTTGAGACCTTTCCCGAGCCGGCAGAGGTCACCGAATTCAGTCTGCTCACGGAAGAACAGAAAGGAGAAAAGCTCCATGGTTGAAGTCGCGATTCTGGCCTTTGCCGTACTGGTGATCCTGCTCACCATCGGCGTGCCCTTGCCCTACTGCTTCGGCGCCGGCCTGATGGTCATGACCCTGGTGGGCGATGCCACCATGAAGGGCACCATGCTGTGGGGCTTTAACCAGCTCGCCACGCCGGTGCTGCTGGCGGTGCCGCTGTTCGTGTTTGCCGGCACCCTGATGAGCGTCAGCGGCATTGCCGGCAGCCTGCTGAGGTTTGTGAACCTGTTTGTCGGCCGCATTCGCGGCGGCCTGGGAGTGGTGGCGTCCTTCAGCTGTGCCATTATCGGTGCCATCTCCGGCAGTGGCCTGACCGGCATCGCCGCCATCGGCCCCCTGCTGATCCCGGAAATGGAGCGCCAGGGTTACCCCCGTGCCTATGCCACCGCACTGATCGCCAACTCATCCATTCTGGGGCTGCTGATCCCGCCCAGCGTCACCATGATTGTGTATGGCTGGGTAACCGAAACCTCCATCCTGGCGAGCTTTCTTGCCACCCTGGGGCCGGGCCTGCTGATCATGCTCAACTTTGCCCTGGTCAACCTGGTGATGGCGCGCAAGTTCCCGCTGATACTGGACGATCCCAAGCCCTTTAACGAGGTCATTCGCGAAGGTGCGTCCCGCACCGTGCACGCTCTGCCCGCCCTGCTGATGCCGGTGATCATTCTGGGCGGCATCTACGGCGGCATCATGACCCCGACCGAGGCCGCGGCCATTGCCGTGATCTATGCCATTCCGGTGGGCTTCATGATTTACAAGGGGCTGACCTGGCGCAACTTTGTGGAATCCGGTAAGGAATCGGCCACCGCAGTGGGCGCCATTCTGATCATGGTGCTGTTCAGCCTGATGCTGAGCCAGATCTATGTGATGGAAGACATTCCCCAGGCCCTGGTGGATGCCATTTTCGAGATCACCACCGACAAGGTCATGCTGCTGATCATGGTGAACCTGTTCCTGTTCCTGATCGGCATGGTGGTCAACGATGTGACCGCCATCATTCTGACCGCACCGCTGCTGCTGCCGCTGATGTCGGCACTGGGCGTCAGCCCGGTGCAGTTTGCCGCCATCATGGGCGTCAACACCGCCATGGGCGGCGTGACCCCTCCCTACGCCAGCATCCTCTACATGGGGGCACGCATCGGCAAGGTGCCGTTCACCCAGGTGGTAAAGCCGGCCATGATCCTGCTGTTGTTCGGCTACCTGCCGGTGGTGGTGCTGGTGTCGGTATGGCCCGACCTGTCCGAATATATTCCAGCCCTGTTTGGCTACTAACCCTCAAGGAGAATGACGATGAAAACACGGATTGAATACAGCTCCCTGGCCAAAAGCCTGCTGCTGGCCCTGACCCTGGCCGGCACCGCCGCCGAGGCCGCCACCCTCAAGATTTCCCATGTGCGGCCTCAGGGCACCGCCATCGACCAGGACGTGCACCAGCTCTCCGACGAGCTGAAGGCCGCCACCGATGGCTCGCTCAAGCTCAAGGTGTATGCCGCCAACGCCCTGGGAGACTACACGGTAGTCCAGGAGCGGGTCAGCCTGGGCGCCATCGACATGGCGGTGCAACCCCCTTCCGCCGGTGCCGACAAACGCTTTCAGGTGATCTACATGCCCTACATGGTGAAAAACTGGGACGATGCCCGTGCGGCCTACAGCCCCGGGTCACCGCTGCGCAATACCATTGACGAACTGTACCGGGCGCAGGACATCAAGGTGCTGGCCGCCTGGCCGGTGTACTTCGGCGGTATCGCCCTCAACAAGGAGGTGGACCAGGTGGCCAATCCGGTCCACGACAAGGGCGCCAAGCTGCGGGTACCGCCGATGAAGTCGTTTCAGATGCTGGCCGACAACACCGGTTTCATCGGCTCGCCGCTGCCCTTCTCCGAAGCCTTCACCGCGGTACAGACCGGGGTGGTGGACGGCGTCATGGGCTCGGGCGCCGAGGGTTACTACGCCTCGTTCCGGGATGTGACCAAGTCCTATGTGCCGCTCAACACCCATTTCGAGGTGTGGTTCCTGCAGATCAATGCCGAACGCTATGCCGATCTGGACGATGCAGACCGCGCCGCCCTGGACCAGGCCGCCCGGGCCTTTGAACAGCGCCGCTGGGAAAGTGCCCAGGCCGATCAGGCCGCCTACGAACAACGCCTGGCCGACGCCGGCGCCAGCATTGTGACCGTGACCGATGCCGATATCGACGCCTATGCCAATGTGGCCCGGCAGCACGTCTGGCCCGAGATCATGAAAGACATCGGCCAGGACTGGGCCGAGCAGGTGCTGGCCCAGTTCAAGTAACACCCACCGGGGCTTTCCGGCCCGGCTTTCTTATTTGCCAAAGGAGAACACGATGTCGGTTCGCAACCATGCCAGCCGCCACGACACCGATGTGGCCATCATCGGCGGCGGTCTGGTGGGCATGTCCCTGGCCTACGGCCTGTTGCACCAGGGCAAAACGGTCACTGTCTTCGATGAAGGCGATCAGGCGCTGCGGGCCTCGCGGGGCAACTTCGGCCTGGTCTGGGTGCAGGGCAAGGGCGACACCTGCCCCGACTACGCCCGGCTTACCCGGCTGTCGGCCCGGCTCTGGCCAGGACTGGCCAGCGAGCTGCGGCAGGATACCGGCATCGATATCGAACTGCAGCAGAACGGCGGCCTTTACGTGTGCCTGGATCAGGCCAGCCTGCAGCAACGGGCCGACATGCTGGCCCGAATGCAGCAGGATGCCGGCGGCGACTACCCCTATGAGGTGCTCACTGCCGAGCAGGCCCGGCAAAAGGAGCCGGCGCTGGGCCCCACCATCGCCGGCGCTACCTGGTCACCCATGGATGGCCACCTCAACCCCCTGCTGCTGTTTCGCGCCCTGCACCAGGCTTTTGCACGGCGTGGCGGGCGCCTGATCAATGGCCAGCCGGTAGAGCATATTCGGCCATTACCGGACGGCTTTGACATTCGCCTGCCCGGTGCCTGCCTGAGTGCCGGCAAGGTGGTGCTGGCCGCCGGCCTGGGTAACAAGACGCTGGCCCCGCCACTGGGCCTGCATGCGCCGGTGGAGCCCAACCGCGGTCAGGTGCTGATCACCGAGCGGCTCAAGCCCTTTATTCACTACCCCACCGGCCATGTTCGCCAGACCGGCGAGGGTACGGTGCAACTGGGCGATTCCAAGGAGGATGTGGGTCTCGACACCGGCACCACCGCCGAAGAGCTCGGTAAAATTGCCGCCCGGGCCATTCGCATGTATCCGGTGCTGGAAAAGGTGCGGCTGATCCGCGCCTGGGGCGCGCTGCGGGTAATGACCCCGGACGGCTATCCCATCTATCAACAGTCGGACCGTTACCCCGGTGCCTATGTGGTGACCTGCCACAGCGGCGTGACCCTGGGAGCGGCCCACGCCGGTCCGCTGGTCGACTGGCTGCTGGGCAAAGACACAGAGATTTCCCTGGAGGCGTTCAGTGCAGACCGATTCCCCCTTTAACCGGCTGGAGACGGCATCCGCCGCTACCGTGACCATCGAGATTGACGGCCAGCCCTTTACCGCCCGCGAAGGCGACTCGGTGGCCGCCGCCCTGCTCGCTGCCGGCGCCATACCGTCACGCACCACGCCGGTGTCCGCCAGCCCGCGCGCGCCCTATTGCATGATGGGGGTGTGTTTCGAGTGCCTGGTAGAAGTGGATGGCCTGGCCAATGTGCAGGGCTGCATGGTGCAGGTGAGCGAGGGCATGCGCGTGCGCCGCCAGAACGGTGCCCGTGCACTGACGCAGGGAGACGTTCATGAAGCTGTATGACCTGGTGATTGTCGGCGCCGGCCCGGCCGGCATGGCCGCCGCCACGGCGGCCGCCGAACAGGGCCTGACCGTGGCCGTGCTGGACGAACAGGCCGCCCCCGGCGGCCAGATCTACCGGGCCATCTCGGCCCCCGCCCTACGGGATGAAGGCATTCTGGGACCGGATTATTACCATGGCCGCCGGTTGCTGGCGCCCTTCGCTCGGGCCGCTGTGGACTATATTCCGTCTGCTAGCGTGTGGGAAATCACCCGCGAGCGTGAAGTCCGCTTTTCGGCCGGAGGCCAGGCCCGCACCCTGCGCGCCGGCAGAATACTGCTGGCCACCGGTGCCCAGGAAAGACCCGTGCCCTTTCCCGGCTGGCAGTTGCCCGGCGTCATGAGCTGTGGCGCCGCCCAGATCATGCTCAAGACCAGCGGCCTGACGCCGCCGGCACCGCTGGTGCTGGCCGGCAGCGGCCCGCTGCTGCTGCTGATTGCGCTGCAACTGCACCGCGCCGGAGTCGACATTGCCGCCGTGCTCGACACCACCCCCCGCGACAACTACCTCAAGGCCGGCCGGCATGTTGGTGGCGCCCTGCGCGGCTGGAAAGTGCTGGTCAAGGGGCTCGGCTACCTGGCCCGGCTTCGGGCCTCAGGGGTTGCCTGCCTGAGTCAGGTCAGTCAGCTTCGGGCCGAGGCGGGTGAAGACGGCAAACTGGCCCGGGTCCACTTCACCCACCAGGGCCAGCCCCGGACCCTGAGCGCCACCAGCCTGCTGGTGCATCAGGGCGTGGTGCCCAATGTACAGCTGAGCCGGGCCATTGGCATCGACCACCGGTGGGACGAACAACAGCTGTGCTGGCGCCCGGTTACCGACAGTTGGGGTGAAACCAACATACCGGGCATCTTTGTCGCCGGTGATGGTGCGGGCATCGGTGGTGCCGCTGCCGCCGAGCAGGCGGGCCGCCTGGCCAGCTGGCAGATGGCCCGTCAGCTTGGCTGCCTTGACCGGCAGGACCGGGATCGGCTGGCCACGCCGGTGCGCCGGGCCCTGGCCCCTGTACTGGCCATTCGTCCGTTTCTGGATGTGCTCTACCAGCCTGCCAGGGAGTTTCTCACGCCGTCCGACGACACCCTGGTGTGCCGCTGCGAAGAGGTCACCGCCGGTGATGTTCGCCGCTTTGCCCGCATGGGCTGCACCGGCCCCAACCAGACCAAGGCCTTCAGCCGGGTGGGCATGGGGCCCTGCCAGGGCCGCATGTGCGGCCTGACGGTGGCGCAGATCATCGCCGATACCCGCCAGAGCACACCGGCGGAGGTGGGGTATTACCGTATTCGTTCGCCCATCAAGCCGCTGACCCTGCGGGAGCTGGCCAACCTGGGCGACACGGACCAACCCTGACCCTCACCGCCGTGCCAGGCACGGCGGCCTCACTCTTTATTTCAGGAGACCATATGACTCCAGTACGCCATCACACCGGCGAGCGCATTAGCCTGTTTGCCGCGATGAACCGAGTATGGGACGCCTGGGTGCCGGCCGGTCACGCCCCCGCCCGGGCCTGTGTGGAAGCCGCCATGGCCAGCCCCGAGCTGCTGGTGGAAATTTCGGTGATCGCCGCCATACCCGAAGCCTGATCGCCAGAAACACCAAAGCCAGCCCTGAGTGGCTGGCTTTTTGTGCCCTTTGCGAACTTGTGGTTCGCTTATTCTGCGCTGCTGCCCTTCTGTTTAAAGTGCCGTGCTTGCGGTGCGCCCCGAAAGGATATTCCGGCTTGCGGCAGGGTCCGGTGATACCGGTCTGCTGTTCCCGTTAAGGTGTAAACATAGTAACCCCAAGCCGTGAGTGAGTGGTTGCGAACTCATCCCTAAAAAACATTCTTTCCGCAACCATTCACCCCATATAAACTGATAACTGATGAGTTATTGTTTTGCAGGGTAAGTATGAGCAAACTGATACAACTGGATCGCACCGACAGGCGCATTCTCGACCTGATGCAGCGCCACGGCCGCATCAGCAATCTGGAGCTGGCCGAGCGGGTGGGGTTGTCGCCCTCGCCCTGCTCGCGCCGGGTCAAGGCGCTGGAAGACGCCGGTCTGATTGCCGACCACGTCACCCTGCTCGACGCTGCCAAACTGGGGCTGACATTGCAGGCCTATATTCATATTTCCCTCGATAGGCACACGCCGGAGCGGTTTGAAACCTTTGATGCCGCCGTGCTGAACTTTCCCGAGGTGCTGGAATGCGACCTGATCACCGGCACCGAGGCGGACTACCAGCTCAAGGTGATCGTGCGCGATATGGAGCACTATCAGCAGTTTTTGCTGGGCAAGCTGACCCGGCTCGAGGGCGTGACCGGGGTGCGCTCCAGCTTTGTGCTGCGGCGCATCAAGCACGACACCGCGCTGCCCCTGGACCACCTGGTGTAAAACACAGAGAGGAGTGAGGGAAAGGGTGTGAGGAAAAGCACATGATGAGCTGCGAACAACACGACTATATCGAAATCGCCTGCCTGTACCGGTATTCCGTTACCCTGACGCTGGTGTCGGGCGAACAAATCACAGGTCAGGCCCTCGACACCGCCCGCAATAATGACAAGGCCGAGTGCCTGAAAATGCGCATCGGCGACGAAGTGCGGCTGCTGCCCCTGGCCAGCCTGGCGCGCATGACCGCGACCAGTCCCAATCCGCACTTCGTGCAGGTCGACTTCGACTGAGCGGTTACACCGGGTTGCGGGCGGTACCCTGATCGCAGAAACGGCTGCTGTCGTAATAAAGCAGGCCATGCTGGCGTGCCAGGGGCGCCAGCCGGCGGGCAATTTGCCGGCCCATGCGCTGACCGTTGCGGCTGGTGTAGTCGGCGTCGAACTGCATCGCCGGCGGTGCCGGCAGCTGCTCGGGCAGGGCCTCGGCCAGGGGGGCCGACAGCACCCGGCACACCAGCTCGGTCACCACCCGGTTGACCGCCGAGCCCACGCCGTAACCCTGCCATTCCGGCAGCAGATACAGGCTGTTCAGGGTCATTTCCAGCGCCGGCGCCGGGCGTGTTTCGGGAATATCCGCGGCAAAGCTCAGCACCCAGTTGCCGACCATGCGGGGTGTTCCGGCGTCGTGGTCCAGCAGCGCCACGTTGCAACGGTAGTGCATGCCGTAGTCGTGAATGCACGGCGCCGCGTTGGCCCATTGCTGCTCGGGTTGGGTTTCTCCCCAGAACAGCGGCCTGGGCGCATACACGTCTTCGTGTTCGTGCAGGGCCCGATGGCGGAAGCGTTCAAACAGGGGCTGATGCGCAGGATGGTGCCAGTCCATCAGATCAAGAGAAAGCCGGTCGAGCCATTCCGGCAGCAACCAGGGGTAGCCGGAAAATTCGTCACGCAGCCGGGTGTAATCCAGCAGGTGGTTGAGGGTCCAGTGGCCGCGCTTGAGATGACTGGCCTCGCGGACAAAGGCATGCTTGAGGTGTTTGAACAGAGGATAGGTTTTGGCGGCTACCCGCCGGCGTTGCTGTTGGGCTGGCATCAGGTAAACCACCCCTTCTCGCTGTATTCACCGGTGGCCACACACAACAGCGGCCGCGCCGCCAGGCTGATGCCGCCCGGCCGTTCACAATGAGAAACCTGCATCGGCTTTGTCTCCGTTTTCGACACAAAGCAGGGCATTGTAAGGCGAGGGACAGGGAAGTAAAGAAGTCACGACCAAGCGGAATCAGTAAAACCTTCTTATATTGAACAGTGCCTGAGGCTCGGAGAAATGCTGATTCCCCGCATATGACAGACCAACATCCAGAGCATAACTGCCAAGGTGGTAAGTATTTACCACCTCAACATTATTAATGACATCACCCTGGTTCAACTCGTTGAAAACCATACGATATTTCAGGTTAAGCTTGGAGTTATTGGCAAGATACAGAAACGAGCCCAGCTCAAACTGAGGGCTTAGCCACATCCCGTGCCCATTGGCAGACAGGCCAGAACCCAACGTGGCGTAGCTCAGAGCGCCTTCCCGGCTGCTGTTCGCCACTCCCAAGGCAGCATCCACATGAAACCGTCGGTTGGTACTGTAACTGTCGTAACCACCTCGCTCCCATAGCAAACGAAATCGGCCAGACAGGCCACCAATCACCTCATCGCGAGGGATATAACTCTCGATACCATACAATACCACCTCATCCAGATAGAGGTGTTCCTTGTCTATGCCAAGAGTACTCTTTAATACCTGCAGGGTTGATTCGCTAAAGGCATTTCTGTTGTCATCAACAGTCAGGTGTGAAGCCGGTAACCAGGACACCAGCAGGTTGGCATTCGCCTCACGAAGCCGCGCACCAATCATGAATTGTGAGTCGGCGGCACGATGTACCGGGTTCTTGTAGTCTGAAAGATCAAGCAAAAAATGCTGATAATCCCTGTCATGCCTGATTATCTCGGCTCGGTTACGCTCGTACAGTTCCCTGTCAATTCGCTTTTCAAAATACAGCCAGTCATTGAGCGCATGCCGGTATTCGTGCTGTAGCAGGTCTTCAACGCTGCTCAAGGGCTCAAGCCTGCCATGATCGACCAGTTTCTGACGAAGAGCTTCCTTCTCCTGATAGTCAAGGCCTTCTCCAAACGCCCGGACCTTCCAGCCCAGTGAGGGAGAGATACTGACCTTCTCGACCATTCCATGGTCATTAACATATTTGACCACATCCAGCGGGCTCAGCCATTCTTCGCCATGTTGCAGCAACACTGGCTTGGCCAGCGCGAGAATATCCAGAGTCAGGGTGGCACAATTGTTGGTATGGAAGTAGTAATCAATCTGCTTGTCTTTCAGCTCCCACAAGTGCAGCCGAATAAGCTCGCGATCAAAATCATTCAGTGCCAGGCTGTATTCGTAAACGTTTCTTCCTTCAATGTCCTTGTAATAACGTTTGGCTTCCTCATAAGGCGAGACGATAAAGTAGCCTTCTTTACCCGTTACAAGGGCCTCAAACATAATCGCAGGAAGATTGAAACCCTCCACTTCGGTGAAGTAGGATACCGCATGGGCTCTGCGATCTTCCTGGTCTTTCATTTTGATGAATGAGTGCCCCATAAAGCTGCTGGGACTGAGAAGGTTTTCTGATGCATAGACCAGGCTGATGTCATCAGCAGGCACCCGCTGAATGTACTCATACAACTCCTCACAGTGCTCAAAGCCCGGCACCTCCTCACCCAGTAATCTGGATATCCACAGCGATCTGGCCGGAAAACGACACAGGTAGTCCGCCCTTTGTTCCATGTTCATGTATACATTCAGATTACTTTCGAATTCGGCTTGCAGGTCTCTCTCGCTACCGGACAACAAAAACGCCGGATCCGTGATCTTTGGCTTTCCATTCTGAAAATGAAAGAGTGCTGCCAGTTGAGCCCTCTCAGTAGCCGAGAGACTCGGAAGCTGGCTTTCCTTGGCCATTGCTCCATGGCAAATCAAAAAAAAAGAAGCCCAGAGGCTTCTTTTTATCCAGCTGGTAAACCCCATTACTGAGGACACTTGATCTCAACGGAGTCCTGATAACGCCACATTTTTTCGGAAGCGTAATCGGTGGTCGAGCCAAAAGCGCCGCCGGAAAGAATGTTGACAAAGAAAGTCGGTTCAACTTCCTTATTCAGCGCAATTTCCTGCTCACAACCTTCGGTGACAACGGACAAAGTCTTGTCCTTGTTCTCTTTCTGAACAGTGATAATACCGGGCGCATTCTGAGTACGTCCGTCAATCTGCACCTGCAACTTTTGCGAAGATGAAGATACTACATTAATCCGCTGGGTCTTGTCGGTCAAAATACTGGCACAGCCGGACAGGGAAATAACAACACCAGCAGCAATGGCGAGCTTCATTTTGTTCATGAGTATTTTCCGTGCTTATTGATTTCCATTTGAGGACGACAATTATGCGGCTGCGACGGTTTTTGTCAATAACATCACCACCAGGCTTCCGAAATATCAGTCACGCCAACATGAGCCCGTTTGATGTATCACCTGAATGACGCATGGGGGAAACCCATCAGTCCCCAAAATCCATCGACAGAAACAGGCGACGGTAACCCGTCGGCACCGGCGGTGAACGATGCCACAGGCCCCGGCCTTCTTCTCCTTCCCAGCCGTCGCCTTTCATCAGCGCCACCTCGCCAATCGTCAGTTGCTGCCAGTGCGCCGGCTCCTCGCCTTTTTGCTCCAGCAGCTGCTCGCGCTGCCGAGCATTGAGCCAGTGCGTGCCCGGCCCGGAATAGGTGCTCACCAGCCGACAGGGCAACCGGTCCACATGAAAGCGCGGGCACATGGCGGTTTGCAGGCTGGCCAGGCGCACTCCAACCCGCTTCAGCTCAAACAGGCAGGCAAACATCTCCGCCAGTTGCTGCACGTCGCCGGCCAGGGCCTGGCGGCCCGCAAAATCCGGTAACTGTCTGATCAGCGCATCGGCAACCCTGTCCGGCGGCAGCAGCTCCCGCACGCTGATGCGGCTGCCCGCCTGCAGCAGCCGCTGAACATAACCCTCCACCTCGGCCGGCAGGGAGCGCTGCCACACCGCCAGATTGCAGTCGGACTGGTAGATACGAGTGAAAATCGCAGGCCCGCCGCCCTGCACGTCGACAGGGGCGACATGGGACAACGTCGGTTCGGTGATGCTCATGGCCGGAGTTCCTTACTGATACACGGGTCAAAAAGATTATGTTATGTTATAACAACCAAAATCATCATAAACCATGGCAAGCAAGCGGAGCAAACACCATGTCGAGCCGTTCCCCCCTTCCCGTTACCGTGCTGTCCGGCTTTCTCGGCGCCGGCAAGACCACAGTGCTGAACCACATTCTCAACAATCGCCAGGGCCTGCGCGTGGCGGTGATCGTCAACGACATGAGTGAGGTGAACATTGATGCCGCCACCGTGCAGCAGCAGGTCAGCCTGCAGCGGAGCGAGGAACGGCTGGTGGAAATGAGCAACGGCTGCATCTGCTGCACCCTGCGTGAGGATCTGCTGCTGGAAGTGCGCCGGCTGGCCATGGATGGCCGCTTCGACTGCCTGGTGATCGAATCCACCGGCATCTCCGAGCCAATGCCGGTGGCGGAAACCTTTACCTTTGAGGGAGAAGATGGCCAGCGCCTGAACGACATCGCCCGGCTCGACACCCTGGTGACGGTGGTGGACGCGGTCAACTTTCTGGCCGATTTTCAGGCCGCCGAGGCCCTGGCCGAGCGGGGCGAAAGCCTGGGGGAAGACGACGAGCGCAGCGTAACCGACCTGCTGATCGAGCAGGTGGAATTCTGCGATCTGCTGCTGGTAAGCAAGACAGACCTGGTGACCGAGGCGCAACTGGCGGAGCTGACCGCCATTCTTGCCCGGCTCAACCCGCAAGCGGAAATACTGCCCATTCGCCATGGTGAGGTGCCACTGAACAAGGTGCTGGGCACCCGGCGTTTTGACTTTGAGCGCGCCGCCAGCGCCCCCGGCTGGCTGCAGGAGCTGCGCGGCGAGCACCCGCCGGAAACCGAAGAATACGGCATTGGCAGCTTTGTCTATCGCGCCCGCCGCCCTTTTCATCCCCAGCGCTTCTTTGATTTTCTGCACAGCCCCAAGGAACAGGGCCGGCTGCTGCGCTCCAAGGGCTTCTTCTGGCTGGCCAGCCGGCCGGATATTGCCGGTCAGTGGAACCAGGCCGGCGGCATCGCCTATCACGGCGGCGCCGGCCTGTTCTGGCAGGCAGTGCCCGAAGAGGAATGGCCCGAGGATGAGGAAAGCCGGGAGCATATTATGGCCAGCTGGGCCGAACCCCACGGCGACCGCCGGCAGGAACTGGTGTTTATCGGTCAGGGGCTGGATCAGGCCGGGCTGGTACGCGAGCTGGATGCCTGCCTGCTGACCGACGAAGAGCTGCACCAGGGCACCGATGCCTGGCAACGGCTGCCCGACCCCTTTCCGGCCTGGGATTAGGTTCCGGCGCGGGCGGCTCATGACAACGCAGCAAGGCCCCGCTAAATAAGGCCTTGACCCTCACACCAAAAAACAAAAAGTTAACATTTTATGGAAATTTAATTTACACCCTGCAGGTCACATCAGCCCCCGACCAACAATCAAAACAAGGAAGATGTATGAAGAAATCCATCCTGTGCCTGGCGCTGGCCACCCTGGGTGCCGGTCAGGCCGCTGATGTGCACGCGCAGGCCACCCCCGCTCAAATCGTTTCGGCGCTGGAAAACAAGTTTGGGGTTTACCCGGGCGAGCGCCGCAATCACACCAAGGGCATCTGCTTTACCGGCGAGTTTCAGGCCACGCCAGAGGCCGCCGAGCTGAGCCGCAGCCCGCTGTTTCAGGGCGTGCCGGTTGCCGTTACAGGTCGGTTCTCCCAGGCAGGCGGCAACCTGCACATTGCCGACCATACTCCCAACGCGCACGGCATGGCGCTGCGCTTTACCCTGCCGGACGGCCAGCTGCACCAGATGGCGATGCTCGACATTCCCTTCTTTGACGTGGCCACCCCGGAAGGCTTTCTGCAAAAACAGCTGGCGACCACCCCGGATCCGGCCACCGGCAAACCGGATCCCGGCAAAGTGCAGACCTTCAAGAACGCCTTTCCCGAAACCCGGCGGCTGGCTCAGGCACTGGCGGACCAGTCCCGAATTCCCGCCGGCTATCACCGGCTGAGCTACAACAGCATTCATACCTTTATGCTGGAAAACACCGAAGGGCAGACCACAGCGGTGCGCTGGTCCTTTGTACCCGCCGAAGATCAGCCCGCCTACCTGAGCCCGGAGCAGGCCGCATCGCTCGATGCCAACTATCTGTTGCAGGCCCTGCAGACGCAACTCGACGCGGGTGAGATCCGCTGGCACATGCAAATCACTCTGGCCAACGACGGCGATCCACTCACCGATCCCAGCCAGCCCTGGAGCGGCAATCACAAGGTGATTGAGGCCGGGATCCTGAAACTGCAGGCGGTAAATACCGGCGCCGATGCCGCCTGCCGCTCAATCAATTTCGATCCGCTGCGGCTGTCGGACGGCGTAAAGGCATCGGACGATCCCGTGTTGCAGGCCCGCTCCCCCGCCTATGCCATTTCCTTTGGCAAGCGCAGCCAGGAAGCCAGCCTGGCGCAATAACCCCGCCGAACACCACCCGCCCCGGCTCTGCCCGGGGCTTTCTTCTTCCCCCCCGCTGGCGCACAATAACCGCCATTGTCGAGCCACGAGTCCGTTCAATGAAAACCAATCTGATCACCCGCGCCGGCTGGCACAAGCTGGACGACGAGCTCAAGCACCTGTGGAAGGTGGAGCGCCCCGCGGTAACCCAGGCGGTGTCGGAAGCCGCCGCCCTCGGCGACCGCAGCGAAAATGCCGAATACATCTACGGCAAGAAGCGGCTGCGGGAAATCGACCGCCGGGTTCGCTACCTGATGAAGCGGCTGGAAGCGGTGAAAATCATCGATTACGACCCGCGCCAGGACGGCAAGGTGTTTTTTGGCGCCTGGGTCGAGCTGGAAAACGAAGCGGGCGAGATTGCCCGTTACCGCATCGTCGGCCCCGACGAAATCGACACCAAAAACAATCACATCACCATCGACTCGCCCATGGCCCGGGCGTTGATCGGCAAGCAGGTGGACGACGAGGTACAGGTCCGCACGCCGTCCGGCGTGAAGGAATGGTACGTCAACCACATTCGCTACACCCCGTTTGAAGATTAATTTATGACCAATATCAATCACATTCTGGCGCAGGAACTGGGCGTGGCCCAGGCCCAGGTTAACGCCGCCGTGGGCCTGCTCGACGAAGGCGCCACGGTTCCCTTTATTGCCCGTTACCGCAAGGAAGTGACCGGCGGCCTGGACGACACCCAGCTGCGCACCCTCGACAGCCGCCTCGGCTACCTGCGCGAGCTGGAAGACAGACGCGCAGTGATCCTCAAGTCGGTGGACGAGCAGGGCAAACTGAGCCCGGAACTCAAGGCCGAGCTGCTGGCCGCCGATACCAAGACCCGGCTGGAAGATCTCTACCTGCCCTTTAAGCCCAAACGCCGCACCAAGGGCCAGATAGCCATTGAGGCCGGCCTGGCGCCCCTGGCCGAGACCCTGTTTAATGACCCGAACCAGGATCCGCAAACCCTGGCCGAACAATTCATCAATGCCGACGCCGGCGTGGCCGACGCCAAGGCCGCGCTGGACGGCGCCAGATACATACTGATGGAGCGCCTGGCCGAGCAGGCGGATCTGCTGGAAGCGGTGCGCGGTTACCTGCAACAGCACGGTCAGTTGCAGGCCCGGGTGGTGGAAGGCCAGGAACAGGCCGGCGCCAAGTTCAAGGACTACTTCGAACACAATGAGCCCATCGGCAAGGCACCGTCGCACCGGGTGCTGGCCATGCTGCGCGGCCGCAACGAGGGCGTGTTGTCTTTGGGGCTGGCGGTGGACAGCGAGTCCGAACATCATCCCTGCGAAGCCATTATCGCCCGCCACGCCGGCTGGCAGGACCAGGGCCGCCCCGCCGACAAATGGCTGGCCGGGGTGTTCAGCTGGACCTGGCGGGTCAAGCTGTCGCTGCAGATGGAAACCGAGCTGCTGGGCCAGGCCCGGGAACGGGCCGAAGAAGAGGCCATCAAGGTGTTTGCCCTGAACCTCAAGGATCTGCTGATGGCCGCCCCCGCCGGCGCCCGTGTCACCATGGGGCTGGATCCGGGCATACGCACCGGGGTCAAGGTGGTGGTGGTGGATAACACCGGCAAGCTGCTCGAGCACGCCACCGTGTATCCGTTTCAGCCCCACAACAAGGTGGAGCAGAGCCTGCGCACCCTGGGGGAGCTGTGCCGCAAGCACGGCGTCAGCCTGGTGAGCATAGGCAACGGCACCGCTTCACGGGAAACCGAGCGGCTGGTGGAGCAACTGATGAAGCAAAGCCCGGAGCTGAAGCTGCAGAAGGTGGTGGTGAGCGAGGCCGGCGCCTCCGTCTATTCCGCCTCGGAGCTGGCCGCCAGTGAATTTCCCGATCTCGATGTGTCCCTGCGCGGTGCCGTCTCCATCGCCCGCCGGTTGCAGGATCCGCTGGCCGAGCTGGTGAAGATCGATCCCAAAAGCATCGGCGTGGGTCAGTATCAGCACGATGTGTCCCAGACCCGGCTGGCCCGCAAGCTGGATGCGGTGGTGGAAGACTGCGTCAACGCCGTGGGCGTGGACGTGAACATGGCCTCGGCGCCGCTGCTGGCCCGGGTCTCGGGCCTGACCCCGACCCTGGCCCAGAACATCGTCAGCTACCGGGACGAACAGGGTGCCTTTACCGACCGCAGGCAGCTGCTCAAGGTGCCCCGCCTCGGCCCCAAGGCCTTTGAACAGTGCGCCGGCTTTCTGCGCATTCAGGGTGGCAAAAACCCGCTGGATGCCTCGGCGGTACACCCGGAAGCCTATCCGGTGGTGGAGCGCATGCTGAAGCGGCTGCAGAAACCGGTGAAGGAGGTGCTGGGCAATGCCGGCCTGCTCAAGACCCTGAACCCGAAAGACTACACCGACGAGCACTTCGGCCTGCCCACGGTGCAGGACATTCTCAGGGAGCTGGACAAACCGGGCCGGGATCCCCGCCCCGAGTTCAAGACCGCCCGCTTTATGGACGGGGTGGAAAAACCCGCGGATCTCATTCCCGACATGGTGCTGGAAGGGGTGGTGACCAATGTCACCAACTTTGGCGCCTTTGTGGACATCGGCGTGCATCAGGACGGCCTGGTGCATATTTCGGCGCTCACCGACCGCTTTGTGCAGGACCCCCGCGAGGTGGTGAAGGCCGGCGATATCGTCCGGGTCAAGGTGCTGGAGGTGGATCTGCAGCGCAACCGCATCGCCCTGACCATGCGCCTGGATCAGAGCGCCGCCGAACATGCCGAGGGCAAGAGCGCGCCGCGCCGGGACGATCGCAGCCGGGGCGGAAAGCCCGCGAATCCGCGCCAACCCCGTCCGGCCCGCCGGGAGCAACCGGCCCCGCAGGGCACCATGGGCGCAGCCCTGGCGGCGGCACTGCAAAAAAAACGGTAAGGCGCTTGCCGCCATCACAGCAACGCGGGCCCCGGCCCGCGTTTTTCATTTCTGTGGCGGGGCAATCCCGGCGGTGCTGGCTATAGTGAGAGCATCCATTCCGGCATAAGGACAGCACCATGACACCACAGCAGGACAGGGCCGCCGGTGCCCTGATGGGCGCCTTCATCGGCGAGGCGCTGGGCGTGGGCCCGCACTGGTATTACGATCTCGGCGCCCTGCGGCGGGATCACGGCCACTGGATTAGCGACTATCGCACTCCCCTGCCCGGCCGCTATCACGAGGGTTTGCAGGCCGGCGACGGCTCCCAGCCCGCCTTTATTCTCAGGCTGCTGGTGCAGTCTCTGGTGGACTGCAACGGCTATGATCACACCGACTTCTGCCACCGGCTCGACCAGCAGTTGCTGCCCCTGCTGGACGGTACTCCCCGAGGCGGCCCCGGCGGCTACACCAGCCAGTCGATACGGGATGCCTGGCACAAGCGGGTGGAGCAACAGTTGCCCTGGAGCGAGTGCGGCGGCCATGCCGACACCACCGAAGCCATTGAACGCACCCTGGCACTGGCGGTGCGCTACGCCGCTCAACCCGCCCGGCTGGCACAAACCGTGGCGGCCAACACGGCGCTCACTCAGGCCGACGACAGCATACTGGCGATGACGGTGGCATTTAGTGCCGTGCTCGGCCAGCTGGTGCAGGGCCAGCCGCTGGACGGCGAACTCTCGGGTCGGCTCATGACCCTGGTGGCCCGCGGCGAGCTGCCCTTTCATGCGGTCACCTCCGGTGAGCTGAATCCACCGGCTGCCGGAGCCGAGCCGTCCCGGGCCGGCAATTTTGCTTCCCCCGATGCCCTGCTCACGCCGTCTTACATGGCCATGGCGGCCGCCGATACCGGGGTACGCATTGAGCCGGCCTGGAAGGTATCCCTGGTCTACGGCATGCCCTGTGCCATTTATCACGTTTTACCCGCGGTCTATTATCTGGCGGCGCGCTTTGCCGGCGACTTTGAGTCGGCGGTGCTGCACGCCATCAACGGTGGCGGCCAGAATCAGGCCCGTGCCATGCTCACCGGCGCCCTGGCCGGGGCCCGGTGCGGCCTGTCGGGCATTCCCGAGCGCTTTATCACCGGCCTGAGCGACGCCGGCGCACTGTTACCGCTGTGCCGGGAGCTGGCGCGGCAATCCACACCAGCCGGGGGTTCTGACAGCCCCTCTGCTTCAGGGTAGAATGCCTTTTTTCTTATAAAGCACAGGAGCCCGCCATGCACATTCAACTCGTGCCCTTTGATAACGAGCATCAGCCGGCCATTCGCGCCGTGCGCAATGCCGTGTTTATTGAAGAGCAGCACATCAGCCCGGAGCTGGAATTTGACGGCCTCGACGACGATGCCATTCACGTGCTGCTGAGCATCGACGGCCAGTGGGCCGGCACCGGCCGCATGCTGGCCGACGGCCATATCGGCCGCATTGCCGTGCGCAAGGAGTGTCGAGGGCTGGGGCTGGGAGCCAGGGTGGTGCAGGCGCTGGTGGACGAGGCCGCCCGGCGGGGGCTGGATCGCGTCTGGCTGGGCGCGCAGAAATACGCTACCGGCTTTTACCGGAAGCTGGGCTTCACTCCTTACGGAGACGAATTTCTTGATGCAGGCATCGTGCACGTGCACATGAAAAAGGCGCTGCAACATGACCACACAAACTCAACAAAAAACCCTGATTAACAGTAATTTATAACGCAAATTACTCACTTTTCCGCCGTTATGTTTCAAACGGACCATGCCGGCGGTTTGTTTTGCATTCTAATTAAATTTCACTTTTTAGCGCCTTTTCCGTACAATTGGCGCGTTCATGCATTGAACAAAGTGAATTGATGAAAGTTTCCAACCTCAGCCTTAATGAACAAAGGCTGGTGGCCGGCCTGAGTGGCGGCTTCCTGCTCCTCTTCGTAATCCTCGCCTTTTTCGACCTGTCACAGATGACCCGATGGATCAACCAGGGCTTTGCCTGGACCATTGATGTCTTTGGTCCGCTGTGGCAGGTATGGATGCTGGCCAATCTGGTGATCGCCCTGGTACTGGGGTTCACCCGCTACGGCGACATTCGCCTGGGCGGCAACGTGGCCCCCGACAGCTCCACCTTCCGCTGGCTGGCGGTGATCATGTGCACCCTGCTGGCCGGCGGCGGTGTGTTCTGGTCCGCCGCCGAGCCCATGTATCACTATGTGACCACACCGCCGCTGTTTGCCGGGGCGGACGGAGGCGCCTCGCCGGTGTCCGCCGCGCTGGCGCAAAGCTTTATGCACTGGGGGTTTCTGGCCTGGGCGGCACTCGGCACCCTGTCGGCCATCGTGGTGGTGTACGCCCACTATCACAAGGGCCTGGCCATGCGCCCGCGCACCCTGCTCTATCCGCTGCTGGGCGACAGGGTGGAACGCCACTGGCTGGGCACCCTGGCCGACGTGGTCTCCATTATTGCGGTGGCCGCCGGCACCATTGGCCCCATCGGTTTTCTCGCCACCCAGCTGGGTTTCAGTTTTGAGGCGCTGCTGGGCTGGGAAAACAACTACGGCCTGCAACTGGCGATTCTCGGCGGTCTGGTGGCCATTTACACCCTGTCGGCCTCTACCGGCATTGAAAAGGGCATTCAGTGGCTCTCCAGCGCCAACGTGGTGCTGGCGGTGGTGCTGCTGGCCATCATTCTGCTGGCCGGCCCGGGCAACTTTATTATCGATGCCTTCCTCAATGGCATGGGCCTGTATCTGCAGGACTTTATGCCCATGGCCCTGAACCGGCAGGACGATGCCTGGCTGGGCTGGTGGACCCTGTTCTTCTGGGGCTGGTTTATCGGCTACGGCCCCATGATGGCGCTGTTTATCGCCCGTATCTCCCGGGGCCGCTCCCTGCGCGAGCTGGTGATGGCGGTGGCCATCATGGCCCCGCTGGTCACCAACTTCTGGTTCTCCAGCATCGGCGGCGCCGGCATCTTCTACGAGCAGGCCGCCGCCGGCGTGGTATCCGGTCCGCTGCAGGAAAGCGGCCTGCCCGCGGCCCTGCTGGCGGTGACCCAGCAACTGCCCCTGGCCGAGCTGATGGTGCCCGCCTTCCTGGTGCTCACGGTGATCTTTGTGGCTACCACCGGCGACTCCATGGCCTATTCCATCGCCATGGCGATCAGCGGCGACCACACGCCGCGTACCCGCCAGCGCATTTTCTGGGCCCTGACCATGGGGCTGGTGGCGGCGGTGCTGCTGCGCATGGGCGAAGGCGGCATCAATGCGCTGCAGTCCTTTATCGTGATCACCGCGGCGCCGGTGTCGCTGCTGCTGCTGCCGGTGCTCTGGACCGGCCCGCGCATGGCCCACGCCATGGCCTATGAGCAGGGCATTGTCACCGAAGCGCCCCGGGGTGAGGTGGCGGCGTCACGGCCGCTGGCCTGAGCCGGCCAGCCGGTGGCGCCGGTGCGAGCGCCACCGGCCTGGATCAGAAGTAATACTGCAATCCCACGCCGTAAAGGTTGTCCTGGCCGTCCATTCTGTTCAGCAGCAGCTCCGCATATACCTTGGCCTTGGGCATCAGGTAATATTCGGTGGCCAGAATATATTCATCCACCCAGTGCAGGTGCGCGGCCTCACGCAGACTCTGCCGGCTGTACCCCACGCCAAACGCCATGTTTTCACGGGAGTAGGAGAGAACCGATTCCCAGTAATCCACCCTTCTCATGTTGTAGAAACGCTGATCCTTCAGGGAATACACCTGCCAGTTATGCTGAAAATCGGTTCGCCCCCGGGTTACCGCGGCATAAAAACCGCCGGGGCTCTGGTAACTCAGCCCCACCGCCATATTGCTGACATCGCTGTGCGGGCTGCCTTCCCGCTTGTTGTCGTAAGCCACCACGGCTCCCAGGCCATTCTGGGCCTGATAACCCACAGAGCCGCCATACCGGACCTTGGTATCTTCATTGTCGTCCTGCCTGTTGGCATCGTTAGCGGCATAACCGGCGCGCAAATCCCAGCCATCGCCGGCCCAGGTCACCTTGAGCTGATCATCCAGGGTACCGTCCACCAGATAGGCATAGGCATTGCCACCGAACAGATTGAACACATCGGTCTTGTCCCGCAGCTGGTTAAAGGGGCTGTCGCTGCGCCCGACGGTCAGCTCCAGATCATCCCTGATGCGCACCCCCAGCCAGGCTTCGTCCGAGTAAATGTGGTCACCGTAACGGCTGTCATTCACCAGATCCCAGCTCAGCTCGCCGATCAGGATCACATCGGAATTGAGCCGGCCGGCACCGGACAGGCCCACCGAGGCATGAGTATCGCCGCCAAAGGATTCGGCCCTGTAACCCGGCTGATAACCCAGGGCCCCCAGGTTCTGCTCAATTTTGCCGTGCAGCTCCAGCACCTGCCGATGATCGTCCGTACTCCAGGTCACGGCCATGGCCGAACCGGTAAAAAGAAGAAGGGAAAGGATTGCGCGCGTCATCACTGTCTACCGGAAAAACATGAAAAAAGGGTGCTGATAACAGCACCCTCCTTGAGCCGTCAGTAAGTGACGGTTGCAATTAACGGGAAAAGCTTTTTTTGTAAGAGTATTCGTTGCCGTTCACATTCTTGTTGATGGTGACGCCATCCTCAGAAACCTGCTTGTCAACGGTGTAGGTGTAGGTTTCGCCGTTGGCCTTGGTCACTGTCTTGGTGAACGAGACGGTGCCGTCTTCGGATACGGTCTTGCTTACCTGGACATCGGCGTAGTCATTGCTGTAGCTGTTGTTGTAGGAGTAGTTGCCACCGAAACCGGCGTTGGCGGAAGCGGCAAGTACCAGAGCAGCAGCGGAAATAACCCATTTGGCTTTTTGCATCTTTATATTCCTTCTTAATGTGCTTTATGTGTTGGCCCGCGCTTGCGTGACCACTGCGATAAAAGGTTCACGGGTGCGGCTGGCGCCGGGGCCCTTCGCCCTGCGAACGAGATAAATCCTACACCTCAAACTTTGGACACAAAACACATTAAAAATGTACACAAAGTGTAAATCAACGCAATTTTTGCGACACCGGCCATGAAGGAACCCCGTTGTTACGACAAGCCAGCCCGGCGCAAAAGATAAAACCTGACCAGGAAGACAAAAAAGTGAATTATGCTGGGGCAAACCCTGTCGCTTGGTAAGCTCCTCACGTATTTAGTAACGTTTTTAACTAAATGATTACCGCAAAAAACCTCACGATAACCGCTTTTTCGCGGCGCGGATGCCGAACTACAGCAAAAAACGAGCATAGATGGGGTTGTGATCGGAGACGCCGGGCATGTTAATGGCCTCGGCCGAGCGCAGGTAAAGATCCCGGTAAAAGATAAAATCCAGGGGTTGGTGCAGGTAGCTCTTCACATGGTGGGCATTTTCCATCACCGCCTGACGCAGGCCCACGGCCCGGCAGAAGCGGCGCAGGTAAAGCCGCCGCTGGCGGCTCCACACATTAAAGTCGCCGGCCACGATCAGCGGACCGGCATGGCGCAGCAACTCGGCCCGCAACAGCTCCATTTCCTTCAGAAACAGCCCCGCATGCACAAAGTTGATGGCGTGCATATTCACCACCAGCAGCACACCGTCGCCGGGCAGCGGATGGCGGGTGAGGATCAGGCTTTTGTGCGTGGCAAAGCGCAGCTCCCGGCTCTGGCTGAGCAACGGCCGCACATCGTCAAAGGCACACTGGCCGGCGGTGAGCACGCCAAACAGATGAGTGCGGGTCTGCATGTTGGGTGACACCGCCCAGGACCAGTCCTCCAGCCAGGGATCCCCCATGGGCGCCAGCCGGGCCTCCTGCAACAACAGCAGGCTGGTGGCGTAACGCTCGGTCAGCATGGCGAGGCCATGCTGAAAATGCGGCTCCCGGGTCAGCTTCTGGACGTTCCAGCACAGCACACCCAGGCTGTTGCCGGCCAGCGGCTGATGCTGGTGCTGTAACCGGCTGGGAGTAACGCGGGGCCTTAACATCAGAGTCGCTTCCTCCTGCAAAAGGCAATCCTGCCCAAGTGTAGACGGCGAAAACCCGGGCCGGCGGCTAGGCTTTAAACACCACTCATTTTCGGACAACCTGCGTGGCTGCCATTCTCCCTCTGCGTGCCCTTCAGATGGGCATCGACACCCACCAGGAGCCGGTGGTGTTTATTCGTGCCGACAGCGAAGTGTGCCGGGCCGAGGGATTTATTGCCAATACCCGCATTCTGGTGTGTGTGCAAGAACGCAGCCTGATCGCCACCCTGAACGTGGTCACCAACGAGGTACTGCCGGCCCGGCACATCGGCTTTTCCCGCATCGCCTGGGAGCGCCTGGCCCTGAGCGGTGACGAAGCGGTCACGGTGCGCCATGCTCCGGTGCTGCATTCCATGAGCGCGGTGCGCAAGAAGATGTACGGCAACACCCTGTCGAAGCGGGAGATGAACGACATCATTGCCGATATCAGCCAGCACCGCTATTCCGACATGCAGATTGCCGCCTTTCTCACCGCCTGCGTGGAGCGGCTTGATACCGGTGAAGTCACCGCCCTCACCCAGGCCATGGTGGACAGCGGCAAGCGCCTGACCTGGCCCGACCGGTTGCAACTGGTGGACAAGCACTGCATTGGCGGCATTCCGGGCAACCGTACCACCCCCATCGTAGTGGCCATTGCCAGCGCCGCCGGCCTCATCATGGCCAAAACCTCGTCCCGGGCCATCACCTCCCCCGCCGGCACCGCCGACACCATGGAGGTACTGACCCGGGTACACCTGGATCTGGCCGACATTCAGGCCACGGTGCGCCGGGCCAACGCCTGCCTGGCCTGGGGCGGCGCCGTCAACCTGAGCCCGGCCGACGACATGCTCATTCGCATTGAACGGGCGCTGGACATAGACGGCACCGGCCAGATGGTGGCGTCGGTGCTGTCGAAGAAAATCGCCGCCGGCTCCACCCATGCGCTGATCGACATCCCGGTGGGGCCCACCGCCAAGGTGCGCAGCCAGCACGACGCCGAGAGCATGGCGCATCTGTTTGAAACCGTGGGCCGGACGCTGCAGCTGCAGGTGCGCTGCCTGATCACCGAAGGGGTTGAAGCCATCGGCTATGGCATTGGCCCGGCCCAGGAGGCCAAAGACGTGCTGACGGTGCTGCAATGCCAGCCCGGGGCACCGGCCGATCTGCGCGAGCGGGCGCTGTTTCTGACGGCCCACCTGCTGAATATGGCGGGCCAGGGCGAGCTGCCAGAAACCACGACTCTCGCCCGCGAGCTGCTGCAGTCGGGCCGGGCCTGGGCGCAGTTTCAGCGTATTTGCGAGGCCCAGGGCGGCCTGAAACCCATTCCCGAGGCGGTCTGCTCGCTGCAACTGGGTGCCCGCCGCAGCGGCACCCTGCTGGCCATGGACAACCGCCGCCTGGCCCGGCTGGCCAAGCTGGCCGGCGCCCCCAACAGTCCCGCCGCCGGCCTGCGGCTGCATGCCAAGCTGGGCCAGGCCCTGGCCATGGGTCAACCGCTGTTTACCCTCTACGCCGACAGCCAGGGCGAGCTGGACTACGCCGCCGACTACTACGCCCACAACCACGACCTGTTTATGATCGGAGAGTCACCATGACTCCGCTGCTGTTTGCGCTGCCCGGGGGGCACACCCTGCTCGCGCCCCTGTGCCGGGCCCTGCCCGCCACCGCCGGCGAACTGGAAGTTCGCCGCTTTCCCGATGGCGAAAGCTATCTGCGGGTGTTGTCGCGCATTGCGCCGGGGCAGCCGGTGATGATACTGGCGGACCTGTCCCGTCCGGATACACGCTTTCTGCCCCTGTGCTTTCTGTGCGACACCCTGAGAGAGCTGGGGGCCGGCCGGGTGGGGCTGATTGCGCCCTATCTGTGCTACATGCGTCAGGACACCCGTTTTCACCCCGGTGAAGCGGTCACTTCCCGCAGCTTTGCCCGGCTTGTCTCCGAGCGCTTCGACTGGCTGCTGACGGTGGATCCGCACCTGCACCGCTACCATGCCCTCGGCGAGATCTACTCCATTCCCGCCACCGCCGCGCACGCCGTGCCGCTGCTGGCCGGCTGGCTCAGGGCCCGCCGCGATCCCCTGCTGCTGGTGGGACCCGACACCGAGAGCGAGCAATGGGTGTCGGCGCTGGCGGCGGCCAGTGGTCATCCTTACGTGGTGGGCCGCAAGCAGCGCCGGGGCGACCGGGACGTGCTGGTGCATCTGCCGGACTTGTCCGCCTGGCGCCGGCATAGCGCCATTATGGTGGACGACGTGATTTCCAGCGGGCAGACCATGCTGCGGTGTGCTCACGCCCTTACCGCCGCCGGCATTGAACATATTGAATGTGCCGCCATTCACGGCCTGTTTGCCGACCATATCGAAGACCAATTACAGGACGCCGGAGTCAGCCGGCTGATCACCAGCAACTCGGTGCCTCATCCGTCCAACGGGCTGGATCTCACTCCCCTGCTGCTGGACCCGGCGCGACGACTGAGCAGCACTCTCTGACCCTCTAAAGGAGATACTTATGAACCCCGTAGTCTGGTTTGAAATCTATGTGGCCGATCTGGCCCGCGCCCGTGCCTTTTATGAACAATTGCTCGATATGACGCTGGAGCCGATGGAACAGGTGGAAGGTGACTGGCCGGAAATGTGGCTGTTTCCCGGTGACGAGCAGGGCCGGGGTGCCTGCGGTGCCCTGGTGAAAATGGAGGGGGTCGGCCCGGGCCCCGGCGGCACCCTGGTGTATCTGCACTGTAACGACTGCGCCGTGCCCGCCGGGCGTGCCACCGGCCTGGGTGGTAGCCTGGTGCGGGACAAGTTTGCCATCGGCCCCTACGGTTTTATCGCCCTAATCACCGACAGTGAAGGCAATATGATCGGCCTGCATTCCCAGCGCTGAACGCAGCGGAATAACGGGAGCAAACCATGAAAATCACCTTTCTCGGCGCCACCCAGACGGTGACCGGCTCCAAGTTTCTGGTGAGCTGCGACAACCGGCAGATCCTGGTGGACTGCGGCCTGTACCAGGGCTACAAGTGGCTGCGCCGGCGCAACTGGCAGCCGTTGCCGCTGGATATCAACAGTCTCGACGCCATTGTGCTGACCCACGCCCATCTGGATCATTCCGGCTATATTCCGGTGTTGTACAAGCAGGGCTACCGGGGGCCGGTGTATTGCCATCCGGCCACCCAGGCACTGTGCGAGGTGTTGCTGTCGGACAGCGGCCACCTGCAGGAAGAAGACGCCGGCTATCTGGCCCGCCACCGGCTCAGCAAACATGAAAAACCCGCCCCCCTCTACGACCAGAAAACCGCCGAGCACAGCATGACGCTGTTCCGGCCGCTGGACTTTGACCAGCCCAGACAGGTGGGCGGCATGCGCTTCTGGCTGCAACCGGCGGGGCATATTCTCGGTGCCGGCAGCCTGATCCTGGAATGCGAGGGCAAAAAGGTGGGCTTTTCCGGTGACGTGGGCCGGCCCGACGATGTGTTTATGCGCCCGCCCCGGCCGCTGCCGGCACTGGATCTGCTGCTGCTGGAATCGACCTATGGCGATCGCCGCCACGAGCCGGGCGACCCGCTCGAGCAACTGGCCGGCGTGGTTAACGACACCGTCGCCGCCGGCGGTGTGCTGCTGATCCCGAGCTTTGCGGTGGGCCGGGCCCAGACCCTGCAACACCTGCTGGTGCGGCTGATGGATGAACAGCGCATTCCCCGGCTGAAAGTGTTTCTCGACAGCCCCATGGCTATTGAAGTCAGCGAAATTTACGAGCGCTTTGTGGATCAGCACCGCCTGAGCCGGGCCGACTGCCACCGGCTGGGGCAGGTCATCACCCTGGTGCGCAGCGTGGAAGACTCCAGGGCCCTGGCCGACGAGGTTTACCCCCATATCATTATCGCCGGCAGCGGCATGGTCACCGGCGGACGCATACTGCACCACATGAAGCGGCTGCTGGGAGATCACCGCACCACCCTGCTGCTCACCGGTCATCAGGCCGGCGGCACCCGGGGCGACAAGCTGCTGCAAGGCTGTGACAAGGTACGCATTCACGGCGAATGGATTGATAACCGGGCCCGGGTGGAACGGCTGCACGGCCTGTCGGGACATGCCGACTATGCGGAACTGGGAGACTGGCTGGCGGCCTCGGCTCTGGCTGACGGTACCGCCATCGAGCTGGTGCACGGTGAGCCGGAAGCGCTGGAGGCAATGCGCGACTATCTGCGGCAGACCACGAAATTTGAGGTCAATATCGGCGAGTATCAGCGCATTCTCACGCTGTAAAAAAGGGCCGAGACGGCGGCTGCCGTGTCGGCCAAATGGGAGAGAAGCGGAAAACGATTTACAGATTCATCGCCAGCCAGGCGTCGGGCGCGGCACGAAAGTCAAACGCCATGGTGACGCTGATGGCGGTGATGGTCACGATGGACAGCACAAACACACGGCGGGCCCAGCCCAGCGCCTCGGCGCCCCGGCGATAACCGTTAAAGGCCATCACCAGCCACCACAGGCTGGTGGCGCAGGCCACCGTCATAAAGGTGAGGCCGGTGTAACCGCTGAGCGGCAGCAGCGCGGTCACCACACAGAACAGCGCAATATAGAGCACGATCTGGCGTTTGGCCTTGGCCACCCCTTCCGCCACCGGCAACACCGGAATATTCGCCGCCGCATAATCCTCATAGCGGAAAATGGCAATGGCGTAGGAATGGGGCATCTGCCACAGGCTGAACATCAGCAGCAAAATGGCGGCGCCGGCGTCAAACTGGCCGGTCACCGCGCAATACCCCACCACCGGCGGCACGGCCCCGGACAGGCTGCCCACCAGGGTGCCGTACACGGAAGCGCGCTTCAGCCACAGACTGTAAAAGCCCACGTATACCGCATAGCCAAAGGCGGCAAAGCCGGTAGCCACGGTGTTGGTGAACCAGGCCAGCAGGCCAAATCCCGCCACGCCCAGCACCAGACCATAGATCAGCGCGGTGCGTGCCGACAGCTCGCCGGTGACCGTGACCCGGTTGCGCGTGCGGCGCATGCGCGCGTCGATATCGCGGTCGATACAGTTATTGACGGCACAGCCGGACGCCACCACCAGTGACAGCCCGATCAGAGTGGCCCACATCAGCGACCAGTTGATGTCGCCGCGGGCGGCCATAAAAAAGCCGCCGGCCACCGAGATCAGGTTGCCCATGATGATGCCCGGCTTGGTGACCTTGAGATAAGGCCGAATCATACAATGCCCCTTGGGATCTATATCCCCTTACCAAATTCACTTAGCGCTGCCGCACCTGGAGCGGAAAGGAAGCTAAAGGGAGCTGCTTCAACCCTCCGCGCCAGGGACGGCGCGGCGGAGCCCCCATGGGGCGAGCTTGCTCGCCGTGACGAGTCGCTTCTGCCTGCCCGAACATCCAGTGAATGTTCGCAGTAGGCAGAAACGACGAGTGTCATGTCCCACGGCGAGTCGAGGAAGCAGACCCTTTTGCTGACTTACTCCCGGTCTCAGTACATCATCATTTCGTTGGAGCTGAGGATAATCCACACCGACAGGCCCACCACCATCACGATAATGAGGGCGGAGAACAGGAAGGCCACCGTGTTTTCCCGGCTGCCGGGCTTGAAGCTCAGGTGCAGGAAGTACTTCAGGTGTACCACAATCTGCACAATGGCCAACAGCACCACGGTGCCCAGGGTCGCCCCCGGGCTCAGCTCGCCGGTCATCACCGCCCAGAACGGAATGGCGGTCAGGATCACCGACAGCACAAAGCCGGTGAGATAGGATTTCACGCTGCCGTGATCCACGGCGTCATGGTTGTGACTCATGCCATTGCCCCCATCAGATACACCACGGTAAACACACAGATCCATACCACATCGAGGAAGTGCCAGAACATGCTCAGGCAGCCCAGACGGGTCAGGGTGCGGGGACCGGTGCCCCGCTTCATCAGCTCAACCATCAGCACCAGCATCCACACCAGCCCGGCGGTCACGTGCAGACCGTGCATGCCCACCAGAGTGAAGAAGGAGGTCAGAAAGGCGCTGCGGCTCGGGCCGTTGCCGGACTCGATCAGGTGATGGAACTCATACAGTTCCATACCGATAAAGGTGGCCCCCAGGGCAAAGGTGACCAGCAGCCACAGCAGGGTCAGGCCCCGCTTGTGGTTGTGGCCGGCCAGCATGGCAAAGCCGTAGGTGATGCTGGAAACCAGCAGCACGGCGGTTTCCACCGCCACAAATTTCAGATCGAACAGCTCCCGGCCGCCCGGGCCGCCGGCGGTGTTCATGTAGAGCACCGCATAGGTGGCGAACACGGACGCGAACAGCAGGCAGTCGGTCATCAGGTAGAGCCAGAACCCGAACAGGGTGTTGCCCCCGGTGTCGTGGTGCTCTTCGTGGTGGTGCGCCTGCACCTGTTTGAGATCAACGGATACGGCTTCCATCAGGCCTCCTTCATCACGTTACGCAGGTGTGCCTGCTCGATGCGTTCGACTTCGTCGGGCTGCACGTAATAGTCGGTGTCGGTGTCATAGGCCCGGCACAGGAAGATCACAAAGCTGGCCACCAGACCGGCGATCACCAGCCACCAGATATGCCAGATGGCACCAAATCCGGCGGCGGTCGCGGCCGCGCCAATCAGCACACCACAGGCGGTGTTCTTCGGCATGTGAATGGGCTGATAGTCATCCTGCACTCGGTAGGCGGTGCCCTTTTCCTTCATGTCGGTAAAGGCGTCAATGTCGCTGACGTGCGGCAGTTTGGCAAAGTTGTAGAACTGGGGCGGTGAGCTGGTGGACCATTCCAGGGTGTGGCCATTCCAGGGGTCACCGGTCAGGTCTTTATTCTGCTCACGGTCACGGAAGGCTTTATACAGCTGGTAGAACTGCACCACGATGCCAGCCAGAATAAACACGGCACCCACCGCGGCCAGATAGAGCCAGAAGTTCCAGGCCGGGTTGTCGGTGCTGTTCAGGCGCCGGGTCATGCCCAGGAAGCCCAGCACATACAGCGGCATAAAGGCCACGTAGAAGCCGATTTGCCAGCACCAGAAGGACACCTTGCCCAGCTTCTCGTCGAGGTGGAAGCCCATGGCTTTCGGGAACCAGAAGGCAAAACCCGCCAGATAACCGAACACGGCACCACCAATAATGGTGTTGTGGAAGTGAGCGATCAGGAACAGGCTGTTGTGCAGCACAAAGTCGGCACCGGGCACCGCCAGCAGTACGCCGGTCATGCCACCAATGGTAAAGGTGGTCATAAAGCCCAGAGTCCACAGCACCGGCACCGTCATGCGCAGACGGCCGCGGTACATGGTGAACAGCCAGTTGAACAGCTTCACCCCGGTGGGCACGGCGATGATCATGGTCATCACGCCGAAGAAGGCGTTCACATTGGCGCTGGAGCCCATGGTGAAGAAGTGGTGCAGCCACACGATAAAGCCCAGCACCGAAATGGCACCACTGGCGTATACCATGGAGTTGTAGCCAAACAGGCGCTTGCCGGTAAAGGTGGAGATCACCTCGGAGAAAATACCAAAGGCCGGCAGGATCAGAATGTACACCTCGGGATGACCCCAGGCCCAGAACAGGTTGATGTACATCATGGCGTTGCCGCCGGCGTCGTTGGTAAAGAAGTGGAAGTCCAGGTAGCGATCCAGGGTCAGCATGCCCAGCACCGCAGTCAGGATCGGGAAGGACGCCACGATCAGAATATTGGCCCAGGTGCAGGTCCAGGTGAAGATCGGCATCTGCATCAGCTTCATGCCCGGGGTACGCATTCTGAACACGGTCACCAGGAAGTTAACGCCGGTCAGCAGGGTACCGATACCGGAGATCTGCAGCGCCCAGATATAGTAATCAACCCCCACGCCCGGACTGAAATCCAGCTCCGACAGCGGCGGATAGGCCACCCAGCCGGTCTTGGCGAACTCACCCAGACCGAGGGAGATGTTCACCAGCACGGCACCGGACACCGCCAGCCAGAAACTGAGGTTGTTCAGGAAAGGGAAGGCCACGTCACGGGCACCGATCTGCAGCGGCAGCACGATATTCATCAGGCCGATCATGAATGGCATGGCCATAAAGATGATCATGATGACACCGTGGGCGGTGAAGATCTGATCGTAGTGCTCAGGGGGCAGATAGCCCTCGGCCCCGTTGGTGGACATGGCCAGCTGGGTGCGCATCATGATGGCGTCGGCAAAGCCGCGGATCAGCATGACAAAGGCCAGAATGATATACATGATGCCCAGTCGCTTGTGGTCCACCGAAGTGATCCAGTCGCGCCAGAGCACGCCCCACTTGTTGTAACGGGTGATCAGAAAAGCGATCACCACGGCGGCAATGGCCACCACACCCAGAGTCACCATGATAATGGGCTCATGGTAGGGCACGGCGTCGAGTGTGAGTTTACCTAATAACGACATATTATTTCTCAGCCTCCATCATGGTGCTGGCTGACAGGTGATGTTGATGCTCATCGCCCGCAACCGGGTGATGATCCTTCATGAACTTCATCACAACATCGTGGAACAGGCCCTGGCTGACATCGCCAAAATATTCCACCGGGTTGTTTTCACTGGGCTCGGCCAGCTGCTGGTAGGCCGCCATGTCGAGGGTGTGCTGGTCGGCCTTCACCTTCTCCACCCAAGCGTCAAAGCCGGCCTCGTCGGGGGTGGCGATGGCGTCAAACTGCATGCCGGTAAAGCCTTCGCCGCTGTAGTTGGCGGAGATACCGTCGTAACGGCCGGGCTCGTTGGCGATCAGATGCAACTGGGTCTCCATGCCCGCCATGGAGTAGATCTGGCTACCCAGTTGGGGAATGAAAAAGGAGTTCATGGTGGTGTCGGAGGTAATGCGGAATTCCACCGGTACATCGGTGGGGAACACCAGCTCGTTGACGGTGGCAATGCCCTGCTCCGGATAGATGAACAGCCACTTCCAGTTCAGTGACACTACCTGCACCACCAGATGGTCCTTGTCGTGCTCAAGCGGCTTGTACGGGTCCAGCGCGTGGGTGGAGCGCCAGGTAATGGTGCCCAGGATCACGATGATGATGATGGGAACCACCCACACCACGGTCTCGATCTTGGTGGAGTGGGCCCACTTGGGTGCGTAGATTTCGTTGCGGCCTTCCCGGTATTTCCAGGCGAAGTACAGCGTCATCACGATCACCGGAATCACCACCAGCAACATCAGGCAGGTGGCGACGATGATCAGATACTTCTCATCGGCGCCGACCTGACCCTTGGGATCCAGCACGCCGCCTTCGCAGCCGGACAGCGCAAAGGACGCCGCCCCTGCCAACAGCAGGTTAACTAACTTTCGAATAAACAAAGGAAACCTTCCCCTATCCCTAAAGGTGCCAGCTTGCCGCACAGCACGGCAAGACAGTTATGGGTATCGAGCGATACTCAGTGGCGGGATCGACCAGGTTGACAAGCGCGATCGGCAAACGCCTGGCGGCAACCGCAGCAGCGTTCTAGAACGGCGTTTGAAACAGGATCAGAACCCGAGAGAGAACATCGGTGGAGCCCGGCAGCTGTGCGCCCGAAGCAGGGCACGGCGAGGCTTTGGAGATGTGAAGAGAGCCGGCCTGGAATGGTGCATTCGCGGCCAGTTAAGGTGTTGCAGCAGCAGATGCAGCAACAGCAGCAGCCACTGCAGCAGCAGTGGTGCAAACACCAGCAGGCTGGTGCAGAGCAGGTGTTTCAGGGCCTCAACGGGGAACAGGTCCGCCAGTTGCGCCTGATACTCAAAAATATCGGCCGACAGTCCGGTCCAGCTCAGCAACCAGTTACCCAGCACCTCCAGCATCATGATGGCACCGAACACCCCGATTCCGTCCACGCCCGCCCCTGGCAGCGACGTCAGGTCGAGCCATGATTCGGCGGTGGGCAGATACAGGATGGGGTTCAACTGCTGGCTTCCGTTGGTTACAAGTAAGACCAAAACCGTGACCGGGTTAACACAGGCCGATTTTTTGACCGCGAAAGGCTACCAAACTTTGATCCAGCACACAACTGTGACACCTGTTATTGGCTAGCTACCAGACCACTTTCGCGGCCAGCGCCAGCAATACCAGGCCGCTGGCCTTGTCGATCAGCGCCGCTTTGGCCCTGAGCCAGCCCAGCACCGGCCCCCGGGACAGCAACAAGGCCACCAGTACATACCAGAGCGCATCGATGCCACCGGCGGTGAGCATCATGATGCCGCCCTGCTGCCAGCCGGTATCGGCGCGCACAAACTGGCTGAACAGGGCCACAAAGAAGATGGCCAGCTGGGGATTGAGAAAGGCCACCATAAAGCCCTCAAAGGCCCCCTGACGACCGCGCACGGCATGGCCGCCGGCCTCGGCCGCCTCCGGCCGGGGCCTTGCCAGCAGCGCCTTGATGCCGAGCCAGGCGAGAAAGGCGGCGCCGCCGTAGCGGATGATATCGAACAGCAGCGGATTGCGGGTGATCAGCAGCGCCAGCCCCAGGGCGGTGATCAGCGCATACAGCCCCACTCCCAGGCCGTGCCCCAGGGCGGTAAGCACGCCGTGGCCCTGACCACCGCGCACCGTGTTGCGGATCACCACCGCCAGGCTCGGGCCGGGGCTGATGGCCCCCATGATGCAGATGGCCGCCAGCGCCAGCCAGCTGGAAAACTCCATGCTCTTTCCTCGTTCAGGCTTGTTTGCGCCCTATCTTAGGGCAGAACCTGACCGGAATTTAAGCATAACTTGCTGCCACTATTGAGTTTGACCGCGTGAGCTTTCTACACTGGGCCCCCTTGTGCGGCCACTTGCCCCGGAGTTCTGACCACATGCGCTACGACTGGATACTGTTCGACGCCGACGACACCCTGTTTCATTTTGACGCCTTTGCCGGCCTGCAACGCCTGTTCGCCGGCTTTGGCGTGCACTTTGATGAACGGGCCTTTGCGCACTACCAGACGCAAAACGCCCCGTTGTGGGTGGCCTACCAGAATGGCGAGATCGGTGCCGCGGAGCTGCGCCACCGCCGCTTTGCCGAATGGGCCGAGCGACTGGCGGTGACCACGGAGCAGCTCAATGACGCCTTTATGAATACCATGGTGGAGGTGTGCACCCTGCTGCCTGGTGCGAAAGAGCTGATTGCCGCCCTGCAAGGCCAGGTACGCTTAGGGATCATTACCAACGGCTTTGCCGCCATGCAGCAGGCCCGGCTGCAGCGGGCCGGCTGGCAACATGCCTTTTCACCCCTGGTGGTCTCGGAGGAAGTAGGCGTGGCCAAGCCTCATGCGGGCATTTTTGACCATGCTCTGGAGCTGATGGGCCACCCGGAGCGCAGCCGAGTGCTGATGGTGGGCGACAACCCCCATTCCGACATTCTCGGCGGCCTCAACGCCGGCCTGCACACCTGCTGGCTCAATGTGCAGGGAGGGCCCGCTCCCGAGGGCATTGCCCCGCACCACGAAGTGGCCTCCCTCGGCCAGTTGCAGCAGTGGTTGCTGGCGGCGTAACGCCGTCAGATGCCGTACTGCTCCCGGTAGGCCCGCACCCGTTCCAGATGCTCGGCCATGGCCGGCTGCTCGCTCAGATACTCGATCAGGTCGGCCAGCGTAATGATGGCGGTAACCTGGGCCTGGTAGTCGCGCTCCACTTCCTGAATGGCGGACAGCTCGCCCTTGCCCTTTTCCTGCCGGTCCAGGGCGATCAGCACGCCGGCGAGTTCGGCGCCGTTGGCCTGAATGATGTCCATGGACTCGCGAATGGCGGTGCCGGCGGTGATCACGTCGTCCACCAGCATGATGCGACCGGCCAGCGGGCTGCCCACCAGATTGCCGCCTTCGCCGTGATCCTTGGCTTCCTTGCGGTTAAAGCAGTAGGGCACGTCCTGATCGTGCACTTCCGCCAGCTGCACCGCGGTGGCGCTGGCGATGGGAATGCCCTTGTAGGCCGGGCCGAACAGCACGTCGTACTGCACGCCCGCATCCACCAGGGCGGCGGCGTAGAAACGGCCCAGGCGGGCCAGATCGCGGCCGCTGTTGAACAGGCCGGCATTAAAGAAATAGGGGCTCTTGCGCCCGGACTTCAGGGTGAATTCGCCAAATTTCAGCACCTGTTTGCTCATGGCAAATTCGATAAACTCACGCTGGTAGGCTTTCATGCTGCTCTCCGCACTGTCATTCAATCAAAAAGTTAACAGGGTTGCCGTGCTCAGCCGGCAATCACCCGACGCTGATGTGCCACCAGCTCATTCACCGCCTTGCTTGCCAGTGCCAGCATGGCCAGCAGCTCGTCGTGGCTGAAGGGGGCCGCTTCCGCCGTGCCCTGCACCTCAATCATGTGGCCTTCGGCGGTCATCACCACGTTCATGTCGGTTTCGGCCCTTGAATCTTCGGTGTATTCCAGATCCGCCACCGCCTGACCATCGACCATGCCCACGGAAATGGCCGCCACCAGGGTCTTGAGCGGGTTGTGCACTATCATGCCCTCGGCCTGCATCCAGTTCAGGGCATGGGCCAGGGCCACACAGGCGCCGGTAATGGCGGCGGTGCGGGTGCCGCCGTCGGCCTGGATCACGTCGCAGTCCACGGTGATGGTGTATTCACCCAGCTTGTCCAGATCCATGGCGGCGCGCAGCGAGCGGCCGATCAGCCGCTGAATTTCCATGGTGCGGCCGCCCTGCTTGCCCCGGGCCGCTTCCCGGTCCATGCGGCTGTGGGTAGATCGCGGCAGCATGCCGTATTCCGCCGTGACCCAGCCCTGACCCTTGCCACGCAAAAAGCGCGGCACGCCTTTTTCCACCGAGGCGGTGCACAGCACCTTGGTGTGACCAAATTCCACCAGCACGGAGCCTTCCGCATGACGGGTATAGTTCGGGGTAATGGTCACGGGGCGAATTTCGTCCGCCGCCCGGCCTGAAGCTCGTTCGGTCATGGTGTTCTCCTGTAGGTCAAAATGGCGCTGCCCGGCGGGCAAACCGGGGCATTATAAAGAAAGCGCCGGGTCAATGCATGCCGCCCGACGTTGGCGCCTGAGCCCGGCTGTGTCACACTTTGTGATTACCCTTTGACACAGAATGGAAAGCACATGATCCACAGCATGACCGCCTTTGCCCGGCAGGAATTCAAACAGGACTGGGGCACCGCCGTATGGGAGCTGCGCTCGGTCAACCAACGCTATCTGGAAACCTACACCCGGCTGCCCGAACAGTTTCGCGGCCTGGAGCCCATGGTGCGGGAAAAACTGCGCGCCCGGCTGCAGCGGGGCAAGGTGGAATGCGCCCTGCGTTTTGAAAGCAACCAGGCCAGCCAGGGTGAGCTGCACATCAACAAGGCCCTGGCCGAGCAGCTGATTGAAGGCGCCACCTGGGTGATGGAGCAGGCCGGCCAGGGCACCCTGAACCCGGTGGACATTCTGCGCTGGCCCGGGGTGATGGAAGCCCAGGCCCAGGACATGGACGCCATCAGCAGCGCCCTGCTTGAGGGGCTGGACGACGTCATCAACGACTTCCTCGCCGCCCGCGCCAGCGAGGGCGACAAGCTCAAGGTGCTGATCGAGCAGCGTCTTGCCGGCATCGAGCAGGAAGTGGCGAAAGTCAGCGCGCAAATGCCCGCCATCATGGAATGGCAGCGCCAGCGCCTGCGCGACCGGTTTGAAGAAGCCAAGATCGAGCTGGACGCCCAGCGCCTGGAGCAGGAAATGGTGCTGCTGGCCCAGAAGGTGGACGTGGCCGAGGAGCTGGACCGGCTCACCGCCCACATCACCGAAACCCGCAAGATCCTCAAAAAAGGCGGCCCCTGCGGCCGGCGCCTGGACTTTATGATGCAGGAGTTCAACCGCGAGTCGAACACCCTCGGGTCCAAATCCATCAATGCCGACATCACCGCCAGCGCCGTGGAGCTGAAGGTGCTGATCGAGCAGATGCGCGAGCAGATCCAGAACATCGAGTAATACGGACCGGCGTCGAATACCCTTAAAGCCTCTGTAAACAGAGGCTTTTTGTTTTTCTGCTCAGGCCGGACTGCTGCTGGCCTGCGGCGCAGATCTCAGGTTAGCAAACACATCGTCAATCATCGCCCGTATGAGCTCATCCCCTTCGTTGGCCCTGGCATAGGCGCGCAGTCCCATCAACTGCATCTGCAGGTAACGAGCCATGTGCTCCGGGCTTTTTGCGGCGTCAATCTCGCCCTCTACCTGAGCCTGTCTCAGCACCCCGGCGAAGGCCGCTTCCATCTCCTTAAGCAGCTGTCTGGCCAGTGCCAGCAAATCCGCATGCTCCGAAGTCAGTTCGGCAATGGTCTTGACCAGCATGCACATGCCGCTGGGAGCCGTTTCCCGACATTCAATCACCACCTCGATGACAAAGCCCCGCAACCCTTCAAGGGGAGATGGCGCCTTATCAACACAGGCCGCCAGACGGGCCCGGCTGGAGCAGGCGTAATGGGTCAGCGCTTCCTGAAACAGGCCTTCCTTGCTGCCAAAGCTCGCATAGATGCTGCCCGGGCGCATATCGATGGCCGCCTGAATGGTGCGCATGGAGGTGGCATGAAACCCCCTGGCCCAGAACAGCTCGGTTGCCTGCCGAATCGCCTGCGCACGGTCGTACTTTGCTTGACTTACCATGATTCATCCTTTTGAACACCTGTTCAATTCTAGCCCGTTACCAGGCCCAATCCTATCGCCATTGCGCAAGAGCGCCGCACTCGATGTGGCATGGGGCATGAACAATCGTTCAAATTTAGCTTGAACGATTGTTCATATCGCGCTTGAATGAGTGTTCAGGCAGTCATCACCCAACCATAAGGACGAAGCCATGATCACTTTTTATTTTCACCACACCCCCAACCCGATGAAGGTTGCCCTGTTTCTGGAAGAAAGCGGCCTGCCCTACCAACTGGCACCGATTGATACCCTCAAGGGTGAGCAGCACACCCCCGCCTACCGCGCCATCAATCCCAACGGCAAGACACCGGCGATCGTGGACGACGGGCAGCGGGTGTTTGATTCCAACGCCATTCTGCTTTATCTGTCGGAAAAAAGCGGGCAACTGGGCGGCGCCCCCGCCTTGCGCGGAGAACTGCTTTCCTGGCTGATGTTCATTGCCACCGGGCTGGGGCCGTATTCAGGGCAATCGGTGCATTTTCGTCACGCCGCTCCGGAAAAGCTGCCCTATGCCATTAATCGCTACCTGCGCGAGGCACAACGCCATTACGAGGTGCTGAATACCCATCTGGAAGGGCGCGACTACATAGTGGGCGACGAGTTCACCATCGCCGACATCGCCGCCTGGGGCTGGATTGACAAGGCCAATGTGGTGCTGGGTGAAGAGGGTCTAGCTCCCTACGCCAATTTGCAGCGCTGGTTCAATGCCATTGATGCCCGTCCTGCGGTGGCCAGGGCCCGTCAGCTGGCCAAACAGGCCAATTTCAAGACCGAGCTGGACGAAACCGCCCGCCGTGCCCTGTATCCACAGAATTACCCGCCGGCCGAACACGAGCAACAGGGGCAGTGACGGACGAACGCTAACCTCTTCCGCTCAAGGAATTCTGTCGCGAGCCGACATTCGCGGTCGGCTCGCGTTTCGAGCATGCTAGAATCACCGGGTTGTTTACGCCACTAACAATCAAATGAGGTTTTCGTGAAGGCGCATATCGTCCTTGTCAGCCGGTTGATCAAGCTTGTTGCCAACATCACCAAGGTGCTGAGTTACGTTTTTCATTACTTTCTGCCCAACAAGCGCTTTACCCTGCCGGCCCGGTCCGGAGCGCTGATTAAAGGGGCGGACAGACCCATTCCCCGCATCATCTGGCAGACCAACTATACCGACAAGGCCACCCTGCCGGTGTACCTCAACTACCTGTTCAACCGCATCATGTCGCCCACCTTTGAGTATCGCTTCATGATCACCGAGGCCCGGGCCGAGTTTATTCAGGCCAACTACTCACCGGAGATTTTTGCGGCCTATTCCCGGCTGCAGATCGGCGCCGCCCAGGCGGACTTCTGGCGGCTGCTGGTGCTGCAGAAGTACGGCGGCGTGTATCTGGATATCGACGCCCACGCGGTGTGGCCGCTGGGCTGCACCATTCGCCCCGAACATGAAGAGCTGTACATCATTCGTCAGCACAACGAGCTCACCAACTACTTTATTGCCAGCAAACCCGACAACCCCAATCTGGCCAGGCTCATCGACCAGGTGCTCACCAATATTCGGGAGAACACCATTCAGGGCGTTTACGACATGACCGGCCCGGGCGTATTCAACCAGGTGCTGGACTACCGGCAGGTGCCCACCACCTGGTATCGCCACACCTGCAGCCAGGGCAGTTTTACCAACGAATATTTTCAGTACATCGACAAGCCCCAGGGCAAGTGGACCAAGGAGCAGCACAAGGTAGACGTGGTACGCCGGGACACACCCGATGGCTGAAGTTCAGCCCTCGGCCTGCCAGCCGGGCCAGGCCAGTGCCAGCTCCATGGGCGGCGCCGTGTGCGCCGTCTGCCCCACCATTTCCTGGTAGGGCGAAGACTGCACCAGCACACAGCGGGCCACGTTCAGCGGGCCCAGCCGCTCGCGGACGTGCTCTATGCTGCGAAAGGTAAGTGTGCTGCCACCGTCCGCCAGTGGCCGGCATTCGCCGCCGATTTCCGCCTCCACCGTATACAGGCTCATGTCGTGAGCATGAATCCTCAGGGTGTCGATGGTGGCGTGCTGCCGCAACAGGATGTGTGTATCCCACATGTTCTGGCTCCTTTTGTCGCCGGTTTCAGACCAGCAACGCAGACCGGAGCGCACCCGAAACCCTTGCATTCGCCAACAATAACTCGGAATTTACGAGGTTTCTTGCAGGAAAAAACTGATAGAGCCGAAGCGAGCTGCTGATCATAATGAAATCTGCGTGGAGGGCACTTCCGCAGCAAGCTATAGTTACTTTTGACTGGTCGTTGCATTCGCAACGGCCATTTTTTTATTTCCGGCTTTCTGGTAGGATTGGCCGCCCCTGATCCCGGCCGGCGGCGCGGGACGTATCACGAACGGGCAAACACTATGGCGCACATCGGAACCCTATTCATTATTTCCTCTCCCAGCGGCGCGGGTAAATCCAGCCTGATCAAGGCCCTGCTCGACCGCCCCAGTGCCGATGGCCGGCTGCAGGTGTCTGTGTCCCACACCACCCGCGACCCGCGTCCGGGTGAAGAAAACGGCGTGCACTACCACTTTGTCGACAAACCCGAGTTCAAGGCGCTCATTGACCGGGGAGCCTTTTACGAGTGGGCCGAAGTGTTCGGCAACTATTACGGCACCTCCCGGGAGTGGATCGATCAGCAACTGGCCCAGGGCATCGACATTCTGCTCGACATCGACTGGCAGGGTGCCCGTCAGATCCGGGAGCAGTCCCCCAGTGCCAAATCCATCTTTATTCTGCCCCCCAGCCGGGAAGAGCTGGAGCGCCGGCTCAATGCCCGCCAGCAGGACAGCGCCGAGGTGATTCAGGGGCGCATGGCCAAGGCGGTGTCGGAAATGTCCCACTACGACGAGTACGACTACCTGCTGGTGAACGACAGCTTTGACCACGCCCTCAACCAGCTCAGCGCCATTATCGAGGCCGAGCGCGCCAACACCGGCAAGCAGACGGTTCGCTACCGCGACTTGCTTTCCCGGCTACTGGCGGAATAAGCTAATATCCATTAGAATTTTGCACCTTTTTTAATCATTGGAGTCTGTTATGGCCCGCGTTACCGTTGAAGATGCCGTAGAACAGGTTGGCAACCGTTTTGATCTGGTGCTGGTTGCAGCCCGCCGCGCCCGCCAGCTGGCTACCCAGGGCAAGGATCCCCTGGTGGAAGAAGAAAACGACAAGCCCACCGTGATCGCCCTGCGCGAAATCGAGGAAGGCCTGGTCAATCACGCCGTGATGGACGCCCAGGATCGCCAGGAACAGCAGGAAATGGAAGCCGCCGAACTGGCCGCCGTGGCCGCCATTACCGAAGGCCGCGGCTGACCCCAGCCTTTAGCATTGCCGGCGGGCCCGTGACACCACGGGCCCATTGCTCTTCAATCGCGTGTTAACGGCATTGATTGTCGGGGTATTCTCTTGTATCTGTTTGAACCACTGAAAGAAATCGCCGTCACCTATCTGCCGCCCGAGCAGATGGAACAACTCAAAGCCGCCTATATCGTTGCCCGCGACGCCCACCAGGGACAAACCCGCTCCAGCGGCGAGCCCTACATTACCCACCCCGTTGCCGTGGCCCGCATTCTGTGTGAGATGCGCCTGGATCAGGAAACCCTGATGGCGGCGCTGCTGCACGACACCATTGAAGACACCCCGGTCACCCGGGAAATGCTCGAAGCACAGTTCGGCACCGCCGTGGCCGAGCTGGTGGAGGGGGTTTCCAAGCTCGACAAGCTCAAGTTCCGCAACCGCAAGGAAGCCCAGACCGAGAACTTCCGCAAGATGGTGCTGGCCATGACCCAGGATATTCGGGTCATTCTGATCAAGCTGGCCGACCGCACCCACAACATGCGCACCCTGGGCGCCCTGCGTCCCGACAAGCGCCGCCGCATCGCCCGGGAAACCCTCGAGATCTACGCCCCCATCGCCAACCGCCTGGGCATTCACAGTATCAAAAACGAGCTGGAAGAGCTGGGCCTGGAAGCCCTCTACCCCATGCGCACCCGGGTGCTGCGGGAGTCGGTGCGCCGCGCCCGGGGCAACCGGCGCGAGATCATCGAGTCCATTCTGGCCGAGATCAAGGGCCGGCTCGACGACGCCCGCATCGAGGCCCAGGTCAAGGGCCGGGAAAAGAACCTGTTCTCCATCTACAACAAGATGGTGAAAAAAGAGCTGCAGTTTCACGAGGTGATGGACATCTATGCCTTTCGCGTGATCGTCAAGGACATCGACACCTGCTACCGGGTGCTGGGCCAGATGCACACTCTGTTCAAGCCGCGGCCGGGCCGGTTCAAGGACTATATCGCCATTCCCAAAACCAACGGCTACCAGTCGCTGCACACCTCCCTGGTGGGTCCCCACGGGGTGCCGGTGGAGGTGCAGATCCGCACCGAGTACATGGATCAGATGGCCGACAAGGGGGTGGCCGCCCACTGGGCCTACAAGCAGGACGGCGAAAGTTCGGGCACCACCGCCCAGGTGCGGGCCCAGCGCTGGATGCAGAGCCTGCTGGAATTGCAGCAGAGCGCCGGCTCGTCCTTTGAATTCATCGAAGGGGTCAAGACCGACCTGTTCCCCGACGAAATCTATGTGTTCACTCCGGAAGGCCGCATTCTGGAACTGCCCAGCGGCGCCACCGCCGTCGACTTCGCCTATGCCGTGCACACCGACATCGGCCACGCCTGCGTGGGCGCCCGGGTGGACCGCCAGCCCTACCCGCTCAGCCAGCCGCTGCACTCGGGCCAGACCGTGGAAATCATCACCGCCCCCAGCGCCCGGCCCAACGCCGCCTGGCTCAACTTTGTGGTCACCTCCCGTGCCCGCACCAAGATTCGCCAGTTCCTCAAAAACCTGCGCACCGAAGAGTCGGTGCTGCTGGGCCGGCGCCTGCTCAACCACGCCCTGGGGGCCAAAAACCTGGAAGACATTCCGGTGGAGCGGGTGGAACAGGTGCTGAAGGACACCAAGCACGGCTCCATTCACAACCTGCTGGCCGACATCGGCCTGGGCAACGCCATGAGCGTGGTGGTGGCCCGCCGGTTGCTGGACGACGCCCCCAGCGAGCGCTCCAGAACCGTGAAGAAAATGCCCATTCGCGGCGCCGACGACATGCTGCTCAATTTCGCCAACTGCTGCCGGCCCATTCCCGGCGACCCCATAGTGGCGCACATCAGTCCGGGCAAGGGCCTGGTGGTGCATCTGGAGTCGTGCAAGAACATTCGCGGCTACAACAAGGAGCCCGACAAGTACCTGGCGGTGCAGTGGGACATGGAGCAGGACTTCGATTACGAGTTCAAGACCGAAATCGGCATCGAGATCATCAACCATCAGGGTGCGCTGGCGGAGCTGGCCAATGTCATTGCCGCCACCGGTGCCAATATTCACAGCATTGCCACCGAGGAAAAGGACGGTCGGGTCTATGTGGTGGATTTGCTGATCACCACCCGCAGCCGCATTCACCTGGCCGACATCATGCGCAAGATTCGGGTGACTCCCAACGTGCTCAAGGTGTACCGTCAGCGCAAATGATTCTTTGGTGAGGGGGATGAGGTGTGAAGGAGTGCTCCCTTTCGCCTCACTCCTCACCGCCCGGCTTTCACGCTACACTGGCCCTATGCCATTCACCCATGAACCGACCGGAGCCCATCATGCTCGCCCGCCTGTTCCTGCTCGGGATCTGCCTTGTCATGAACACCGCCGTTGCTCAAACACCGCGCCTGACCACCGAAGCCGAGCTGGCCGGGCTGGGGCTTGAGGGCCTGCAGCAATACTGGCAGGCCCACGCCGTGGAAGGCCACTTCGCCGGCCAGAATGATCAGCGTCTGCCCTGGGCCGCCCTGCGCAGGCCCGAGCACGGCAGCACCCTGGTGATCGTCAACGGCCGCACCGAGTCCTACCTCAAATACCAGGAGCTGGCACGGGATCTGTTTGAAAACGGCTACAACGTTTACCTCTATGATCACCGGGGCCAGGGCCTGGCCCCCCGGCTGACCGCCGATCCGCTGATGGGCCATGTGACCGACTTCAACGACTATGTGCAGGATCTGGAGCGGTTCATGCAGCAGGTGGTACTGCCCGCCGGGCCGCAGCCGGTGTACCTGCTGGCTCATTCCATGGGCGGCACCATCTCGGCGCTGTGGCTGAGCAAAACCCGAGTACGGGTGCAGGCGGCGGCGCTGTCTTCCCCCATGATGGGCATCTACCTCGGCCCCCTGCCACGCTGGCTGGCCAACGGCCTGGTGACCGTGCTCGGCACCGGCTGCCGCTGGCTGGGACGCGAGGCCTGCTATGCCCCCGGCCAGGGGGGCTACGAGGAAACCCCCTTTGCCGACAACGAGCTCACCCACAGCGAAGTCCGCTACCGGCTGTTCCGCGAACTGTACCGGGAGCGCCCCGAGCTGCAGCTGGGCGGCGTCAGCCTGCACTGGCTGGGGGAAAGCCTGGCCGCCGGTGACCGCACCATCGACCGCGCCCGTCAGATCACCACGCCGCTGCTGGTATTGCAGGCCGGCCGGGACGTGGTGGTGGACAACAAGGCCCAGAACGCCTTCTGCCAGGCTCTTGGGCACTGCGCCGGCGGCGGCCCGCTGGTAATAGAGGGCGCGGCCCACGAGCTGTTTCAGGAGCAGGACGCGCGCCGGCAGCAGGCCCTGAACGCCATTTTCGACTTTTTTGAACAACACCCCTGAGGCACGGAGCACCGCCATGTATGACGTGATCGTCTCCGATCTGGACGGCACCCTGCTGAACAGCCGGCACCGCATTTCCGGCTATACCCGGGAGGTACTGCACGAGCTCACTCGCCGGGGCATCGAGTTTATTGTGGCCACCGGCCGCCACCATGTGGACGTGCGGGCCATTCGCGATCAGCTGGGGCTGAACGTGAGCCTGATCACCAGCAACGGCGCCCGCATTCACGACGCCGACGGCCGCCTGCTGCACAACCGCGCCATTCCGCCAGAGATGGTGGAAGATCTGCTGTTTCGCTTTCGCCTGCCGGGGGTGCACCTCAACCTCTATCAGGGGGATCACTGGCTGGTGGAAGAGCCCCTGCCCGCCCTGCTCGACTTCTGCCCCGACAGCCCGTTTCGCTACCGGGTCACCGATCTCCGGCAACTGCCCGCCGAGGGCGTGGACAAGGTGTTTTACGCCGGCGACCACGCCCAGCTGGAAAAGGTCGAAGACATGCTGCTGGCCCGCTTCGGCGACAAGCTCAACATCACCTTTTCACTGCCCATCTGCCTGGAGGTGATGCACGGCGAGGTGAACAAGGGCTCGGCCATGGCGTCCCTGGCCGCACAAAGAAACACCCCCATGGCGCGGGTACTCGCCTTTGGCGACGGCATGAACGACTATGAAATGCTGCGCCGGGCCGGCACCGGCGTGGTGATGGCCAACGCCCACACCCGGCTGCAGGACGCCCTGCCCCACCATGAGCGCACCCTCAGCGCCGACGAAGACGGCGTGGCCCGCTACCTGGCCCGGGTGTTTGAACTCTAACCCTGCACCATAGCCAGAATGGCTCGCCGCTCGGCCTCGCTGACCGGCATCACCGACAGCCGGTTGCCCTTTTTCACCAGGGGCATGTCGCTCAGGGCCGGGTGGGCCTTGAGCGCCGCCAGGGGCAACAGCGGCAGTTTGCGCTCAAAGGTCAGCTCCACCGCGTACCAGCGCGGCTTGTCCGGATCGGATTTGGGGTCGAAATAGCGGCTGGCCGGGTCAAAGGCAAAGGGGTCGGGAAAACCGGCGCGCACCACCCGGGCCAGGCCGGCAATGCCCACCCGGTTGCAGCTGGAATGGTAGATAAACACCTCGTCGCCTTCCCTGACCTCATCCCGCAGGAAATTGCGGGCCTGATAGTTGCGCACTCCTTCCCACAGGGTGTTGGCGCGGGCCAGATCGTCGATGGAGAAGGTGTCGGGTTCGGTTTTGAACAGCCAGCAGGCCATGGTATTTCCTCTTTTTTGTTGCGCCGCCCGCTGGCGGCGTGCGTTGCCCTGTGGCAACCTTGAACGGTTGCCATACTGACCCTACCCGGAGAAATTCGCAATGCGTTACCCCCTGTGGCTGATCCCCGCCCTGCTGCTGACCGCCTGTGGTGGCACACCACCGCCCCCGCCGGCTCCCGTCCCCGAGGTCAAGGCCGAACCGCCCGTGCCACCCGGGCCCCAGCCCTTTGAAAACGGCGTGATCAGCGTGCCGGTCAGCCCGTTGCAGGAACTGCCGCCGGAATGGTAATGGAGCACTATATCGGCATCATGTCCGGCACCAGCCTGGACGGCATCGACGCCGTGCTGGTGGCCACCGACGGCGCCCGCATCGAACTCAAGGGCGGCGCCAGCGCGCCCATCGCCCCGGCCCTGCGCAAGCGGCTGCTGGCCCTGGCCAGCGGCGGCACCGTCACCGCCCGGGCGTGGGGCGAGCTCGATGCCGCCCTGGGCCAGGCCTATGCGGACCTGACCCTGCAACTGCTGGCCGATACCGGTCTGAACGCGACCGAGGTACGCGCCATCGGTTGCCACGGCCAGACGGTGTGGCACCAGCCCGACGCCGACCCGCCGTTTTCACTGCAGCTGGGGGACGGCAACCGCATCGCCGCCCTCACCGGCATCACCACCATCACCGATTTTCGCCGCAAGGACATGGCCCTGGGCGGCCAGGGCGCGCCCCTGGTGCCCGCCTTTCACCAGTGCGTGCTGAGCCACCCCGAGCGGCTGCGCATTGTGGTCAATATCGGCGGCATTGCCAACATTACCGTGCTGGACCCGGGCCGGCCGGTGCTGGGCTACGACGTGGGACCGGGCAACATGCTGCTGGATCTCTGGTGCCGGCGCCATACCGGTGCCCCTTTCGACCAGGACGCAGCCCTGGCTCAAAAGGGCCGTGTTCTGCCCGGGCTGCTGGCACGTCTGCTGAGCGAGCCCTGGCTGGCACTGCCGGCGCCCAAAAGCACCGGCCGGGAACTGTTCAACGCCGCCTGGCTCGATGCACGGCTGGAGGGCCATGAAGCCGTGGCAGATGTGCAGGCCACGTTAACCGAATTCACCGCCGCCGCCATTGCCCGGCAGGTGCAGGGCTTTGCTGCCGGCGAGCTGCTGGTGTGCGGCGGCGGCGGCCACAACCCGCTGCTGCTGGCTCGCCTGGCCGCTCTGTTGCCCGGCTGGCGGGTGGCCACCACCACGGACGCCGGGGTCGACATGGAGGCCATGGAGGCCATGGCCTTTGCCTGGCTGGCGCACCGGACCCTGCACCATTTGCCCGGTAACCTGCCCGCCGCCACCGGCGCCCGCCGCCCGGCGGTGCTGGGTGCCGTCCATTTTCCCGACTGACGAGGCCTTCATGAACAACCCGCTGCTTCAGGATCTGGCCCGGCTGGCCTCGGAAGGCCGCAACCCGGATACCCTCGACATCGACACCCTCAGCGCGCTGGACATCGTCACCCTGATCAACCGGCAGGACGCCCGGGTGCCCGAGGCGGTGGCCAGGGTGCTGCCCGCCATCGCCGCCGCGGTAGAACTGATTGAATCGGCCCTGCGCCGGGGCGGCCGGCTGATCTACACCGGCGCCGGCACCAGCGGCCGGCTGGGGGTACTGGACGCTTCCGAATGCCCGCCCACCTTCAGCGTGCCCCACGGCCTGGTGGTGGGGCTCATCGCCGGCGGCGAGGCCGCCATGTTCAAGGCTCAGGAAGGAGCGGAAGACAACGAACAACTGGGCGCGCAGGATCTGCGCGAGATCGGCCTCACGGCGCAGGATGTAGTGGTGGGTATCGCCGCATCCGGCCGCACCCCCTATGTACTTGGCGGGCTGCGTTACGCCCGCGGACTCGGCGCCGGTACGGTGGCACTGGCCTGCAACACCGGCTCCGCCATCGGCCGGGAGGCGGCCATCGCCATCGAGCCCGAGGTGGGCCCGGAGGTGATCACCGGCTCCACCCGGCTCAAGGCCGGCACCGCCCAGAAACTGGTGCTCAACATGCTGAGCACCGCCGCCATGATCCGCCTGGGCAAGGTCTACCAGAACCTGATGGTGGATTTGCACGCCAGCAATCAAAAACTGAAGGCCCGCGCCATTCGCATGGTGATGCAGGCCACCGGCGAGGATGAGCACACCGCCGCCGCCGCCCTGACGGCGGCGGATAACGAGGTGAAGCTGGCGATCCTGATGCTGCTCACCGGCCTCGGCAAAACCGAGGCCCGGGCCCGGCTGGCACTGGGCCAGGGGGTGCTGCGCCGGGCGCTGGCGTTATAGGCAGACGGCCTCGTCGGCCTCCACCCGGTTGCGGCCACCGCGCTTGGCCCGGTACAGGGCCTCATCGGCCCGGGTCAGCAGCTCCCGGGCCTGATCACCGGGGCCGATGGCGGTCACACCAAAGCTGCAGGTGCGCCGGCCAATCACCGGAAACGACTCCTGCTCAATGCGCCGGCGCAACAGCTCCGCCAGCCGGCAGGCACCCTCGGCATCGGTATTGGGACAGAGGATCAAAAACTCCTCGCCGCCCCAGCGGCCGGGGCAGTCGCTCAGCCGGGTGTGCTCCCGCATCAATTCGGCCAGCCGGCGCAGCACCTGATCGCCCACCGCATGGCCACAGCTGTCGTTGACCTGCTTGAAGTGATCCACGTCCAGCATCACCACCGCAAAACCGGTGCCATAACGCTGGTAGCGGTGAATTTCCCGGGTCAAAAGTTGCTCCAGGTGGCCCCGGTTGACCAGGCCGGTGAGCGCATCCGTGGTCGACAGCCGCGCCAGCTCGCGGTTCTTGCGTTCCAGAATATCCTGATGCTCCACCTGCTCGGTAATGTCCATGGCCATGCCAATGTAACGGGCATCGGCGGCATCGGCATCACCGTAGCGGCGTGCGGCAAAACGGAACCAGCGCACGGCGCCGTCGGCGCTCACACAGCGGCCCTCGGCATGCCATTCCCGGTGGCGACCGGCCATGGCCTGGTGCCAGCTGGCCACTACTGCCTCCCGATCCTCGGCATGCAGCAACTCGGTCCAGCCGGCACCGAGCAGGGTGTCGGGATCCCGGCCCAGCTGATCGCTGTAATAGCGGTTGGAGTAAATATTGTGGCCATGGGCGTCGGTCTCAAATACGCCCATGGGCGAAAACTCCGACAGCGCCCGAAAACGCTGCTCGCTGGTACGCAACGCCTCTTCCGACTGCCTGCGTTCGGTGAGATCGGCAATATTGACGGCAATGCTTTCGACATAGCCGCTGGCGCCGGCCACGGGATGGCCGCTGACGCGGCAATAGCGCCGGCCGGCGCCACTGAACTCCATCCAGGCCTCGTAAACAAAGGGCACGCCCTTGAGCGCGGCATCAAAGCGTGGCTTGATTTGCCCCTTGAACAGCACCTCGCCATAGAGCTGCCACAGGGCATGGCCCTCGATTTCGTCCCGTTCCCGCTGGTGATACTCCAGGTAACGGCGGTTCACCTGCTGATAGCGGTAGTTGGCACCCACCAGCGCCATCAGCTCGTCGGCGGCGTTGACGATTTCCCGGTAGCGCACCAGCCGGGTCTGAAACTCGTGTTTTTCGGTCACGTCCTGGCTGATGGCAAAATAACTGGCCACCCGGCCGTCCACATCCCGCACCGGGGTGATCATCACCTTCTCGATGCGCTCCAGGCCCGCCCGGGTGCGGTTGATAAACTCCCCTTCCCAGGGCTGACCGCGCCGGAGCTCGCGCCACAGGGCGCGGTAGGTCACCGCCGGCGTACGCCCCGATGACAGCATGCCGGGTTTCTGGCCCAGCACCTCGTCCCGGGTGTAACCGGTCTGGCTGAGAAAGGCACGGTTGACATACACCATGCGCCGGTCGAGATCGGTGATCACAATGGACGAGGGCATCTGCTCGATGGCCTGATACAGATGGGCCAGATCGTTCATGACCCGGCGCTCGCGCAGGCTGCTGCGGCGCCAGTAGCGCAGAAACGCCAGCGCCAGCAGCCACACCAGCCCCAGGCTGCCGCCACCCAGAGCGGCCCGCAGGCGCCAGCCCGCCAGCACCTGCGCCCGCTCAATCACCGCAAAGGCACGAATGGGTTGCTGGCCCAGCTGACGCAGGGCAAACAGATACTGCTCCCCCATGACCAGCCGGGTGCCGTAGGCGCCAAATGCGTTGACTGCCAGTTGCTGCTGCAGACGGCGCAGCAGTGCCGGCAACTGCTGCTGGTCTCCCGCCACCAGCAGCGACCGGTTGCGGTTGTCGAGCAGCATCAGCTGCTGGCCGCCAAAGCCATCGCCGCTTTCCAGTTCGGCCTCGATGCGCGCCGAATCCAGCATGGCCAGCAAGACGCCCTGTTCCGGACCGGTCACCACCATGGCCACCCCCAGCCGGCCCGCATCCATGCCGGTAAAGGAGGACTTGCCCGCCTGCAGGCCGGCCATGACCCAGGCCGGGGCCGCATGCCGGTTGCCGCTGCCCTGACCGACGCTGGCGACGACCCGGCCCTGACCATCAAACAGGGTCAGGCTGTTCAGTGAAGGCGCCGTGGTGAGGTGTCGCAGCAGCAGCCGGCGCAACCCGGCCGATGACACCCGGGGCCGGGAGTGGCCTTCCAGGGCATGACGGGTGTCGTGCAATGCATGATCCGCCGACACCAGGGCGATATCCACCGCACTGCCAAAGGCGCGCAGCTGAGTTTGCAGACGCTCCCCGGCGCCTTGCAGGCTGGTTCTGTGATCCTGATACAGCCCCCAGGCCAGCATCAGGCTGATCAGCACCAGCAGGGTCAGCACGCCGGCCACAATGGCACGGCTCAGCCGGTGGTCGAGGGGGGTGCCCGACATGGCAAAATAAGACGGCTGGCTCTGCATCAGTCGGCTACCACCCGCTCGGCCTGCCGCACCAGCTCGGGGTCCACCCCCATTTCCCGTATCAGCGCCGGCTCCTGGCGGCGGGCCATGCGCCGCCAGCGCAGCAGATCGGCCTCACCGGGGCTGACTATCTCAATGCCCTGCTGCTGCAGCGCCCGGCGCGCCTGGCGCTGGGCCTCGGCGGCGGCGCTGCGCTGGGCGTCGACCACCGGCTCCCAGCTGTCGCGTACCAGCCGGCGCAGATCCTCGGGCAGCGACTGCCAGAAGCGGGCATTGATCATGGGCACATACTGGGCGAAATACTCCCTGTCTTCAAAACCAAAGCGCACGCCCTGATCCCACAGCCCGGCACTGCGCACCGTTTCGTGGGTAGAGAGCACCCCCTGCACCCGGTCCTGCGCCAGGGCGTCGGGCAGATCGGGCCAGGGGATGAGCACGGGAGCAGCCTCAAAGGCTTCCAGCCGGCCCCGGTTGGCGGCGCCGCCGGGAATGCGAATGCGCAGCCCGGCCAGCTCGGCGTGACGGTCAACCCGCCCGTGGGTGAAGTACAGATGGGCATACCCCAGATCCAGCCAGCGACCGGGCACCACCACCCCCAGATCCCGCTCAATGCGCGCACTGACCCGGCGGCCGATATGTCCGTCCCGCACCCGGTAGTGCTGCACCGCCGGCAGGCCATAAAACAGCGGCAGCATGTACAGACCCACGTCGGGCACGTAGCGGTCGAGCTGCCACATGCCCGGTACCGCCATCTCCACCTTGCCGCCGGTGAGCGCCGCGATCACGTCCCGATCCCGGAACAGCCGGGCGCTGTGGTGAAACTGCACCCGCAACCGGCCCTGGCTGGCCTGCTCCAGCTGCGCGGCAAAGCGGGCAATGGCCTGAGTTTGCACATGATCGGCGGTGTTCTCGGTGGAAATGCGCAGCACCCGGACCGGCGGGGCGGCTTGCTCGTCTGCCTGCCCCGGGCCGGCAAGCATGAACAGCAGCCCGGCCAGCCCCCCGGCCCAACGCCGGCGGCATGTTTCCCTCATGGATATTCCCTTTCGCTGATGGTGAACACGGCAGGCAATGCCCGCCGCCGTATTCCCTCAGCGTAACCGGGACATTGCCACAAATCTTTGATATGGATTGTATGCAGGACGGTTTCAGCCGGATATTAGCCATTGGCACAAGAACGCCGGGTCACGACGGCGGCTCGTCCTCTTCCCGGGCCAGACGGGCGCGCAGCTTTTCTTCCCGCTTGCGGTACCAGTGAGCCTTGAACGCCGTCCACCAGTCGTCGGACAGTTCACCGCCATAGGCCTCCAGCAGGGCGATCACCCGGTCCAGGGTCAGCAGGGCGGCATCATAGTCGATGTCCAGCCAGTGCTTGCGCACCACCACCTTGACCACCCCCGGCTCGGCGTCAAACACCTGCGCCAGTTTTTCGATCTGCAGCTGGTTCATGTGATCCAGCTTGAGATGACGGCGCACCAGCGCCCGTTCATCGGCCCCCGAATCTGCTGTCATGTGCCGCTCCTTCGAGTAACAATGAATTCAGACCGAGTTAAGAGCAAAGCCCGGCCAAAGGCAAGCCCACCCGGTTGCAATGGCGGGCCGGCTGTTTCACCATATCGTGGAAACCATTTTCAAATTGATGAGAGGCACGCATGGACACCACCGTCACCCTCAGGGCCACCGCCGGCCTGCCCGCCGTTACCCTGCCGGCCATTGGCCAGGGCACCTGGTACATGGGCGAAGGACTCAACCCCCGCAACGCCGAAGTCCGGGCCCTGCAACAGGGGCTGGATCTCGGCCTGACCCTTATCGACACCGCCGAGATGTACGCCGACGGCGGCGCCGAGCAAGTGGTGGGCGAAGCCCTGAAAGGCCGTCGCGACCAGGCCTTTCTGGTTTCCAAGGTCTACCCCTGGAACGCCGGCCGCCGCAGTGCCATTGCCGCCTGCGAGGCCAGCCTCAAGCGCCTGGGCACCGACCACCTGGATCTGTACCTGCTGCACTGGCCCGGCAGCATTCCGCTGGAAGAAACCCTGGAAGCCTTTGAGCGGCTGCAGGCCGACGGCAAGATCAAGCGCTTTGGCGTGTCCAACTGCGATCTGGGCGAGATGCAGGAGCTGGCGTATACCGACGGCGGCGATCAGTGCGCGGTGAACCAGGTGCTCTATCACCTGGGCTCCCGGGGCATCGAATATTCCCTGCTGCCCTGGCAGCGGGAGCGGGACCTGCCCACCATGGCCTATTGCCCCCTGGCCCAGGGTGGCCGGTTGCGCCGGGAGCTGTTTGGCCACCCCGAACTGAACGCCATTGCCGGCGATCTGGGCGTGACCGTGGCCCAGCTGCTGCTGGCCTGGGCCATTCGCCCGGTGAACGGCCGGCGCGACGTGCTCGCCATTCCCAAGGCGGTGCAGCCCGAGCACGTGCAGCAAAACGCAGAGGCCCTGACGCTGCAGCTCAGCGACGAGGTGCTGGCCCGCCTCGACGCCGCCTTTCCGGCGCCCAAACGCAAGACCCCGCTGGATATTGTGTAATGCCTTCCTGCCCCGGCTCGCCGGGGCGTTTTTGGGGGCCGACTTGTGGCTAATTGAATCCACTCCTGCGCCACTGCTATGCTGCCTTTCTTACCCCCTTGACCGCATAAGGAAGCAGTGTGGACTACCAGCAAAACATGCCCGACGCCAAAGGCTATTTCGGCGAATTTGGCGGCTCCGAAATTCCGCCAGCGCTCAAACAGGCCATGGACGACATTACTCGGGCCTATCAGGAAATCTGCCAGCGCGAGGATTTTCAGCAGGAGCTGCAGCGCCTGCTGACCCACTTTGTGGGCCGGCCCAGCCCTGTGTATCACTGCGAGCGCCTGAGCGAACAGCTGGGCGGCGCGCAAATCTACCTGAAGCGGGAAGATCTCAACCACACCGGCGCCCACAAGATCAATCATTGCCTGGGTGAGGCTCTGCTGGCCCGCTTTATGGGCAAGAAAAAGGTGATCGCCGAAACCGGCGCCGGCCAGCACGGCGTGGCCCTGGCCACCGCCTGCGCCCTGGTGGGCATTCCCTGTGAAATTCACATGGGCCAGGTGGACATCGAGAAAGAGCATCCCAACGTGATGCGCATGAAGGTGCTGGGCTGCACCCTGGTGCCGGTGACGCGCGGCACCGCCACCCTGAAGGACGCGGTAGACAGCGCCTTTGAGGAATACCTGAAGAACCCGACCGACTACCTCTATGCCATCGGCTCGGTAGTGGGCCCGCACCCCTTCCCCATGATGGTGCGGGATTTTCAGAAGGTGATCGGCCAGGAAGCCCGGGGCCAGATTCAAGAGCTGACCGGCCGGCTGCCGGATCTGATCATGGCCTGCGTGGGCGGTGGCTCCAACGCCATGGGACTGTTCGACGCCTTCCTCAACGACGAGTCGGTGCGCATCATGGGCGTGGAGCCCGGCGGCCGGGGCCTGGATACCCCGGATCACGCCGCCACCATGACCTTGGGCACCCCAGGCGTGATCCACGGCTTTCGCTGCCATGTGCTGCAGGATGCCAACGGCGAGCCGCTGCCGGTGCACTCCATCGCCTCGGGCCTGGATTACCCGGGCGTGGGCCCGCAACACAGCCACCTGAAGGAAATGGGCCGGGTGGAATACACCAGCATTACCGACGAGGAGTGTCTGGACGCCTTTATGACCCTGTCCCGCACCGAGGGCATCATACCCGCGCTGGAAAGCGCCCACGCGGTAGCCCAGGCCATCAAGCTGGCACCGCAGCTGGACCAGGACAAGGTCATTCTGGTCAACCTGAGCGGCCGGGGCGACAAGGATCTGGACTTCGTCTGCCGCAAGCTGGGGCTGTAAGCGAGCCATTGACAGGCCGGCGCTCGCCGGCCTGTCTCCATGAGGCATGCCATTGCTCACCCCGGCCAGCGGGTGTGCAGATCATCGATCACATAGGGGTGGGTATGGTGTTTCGGGCCGCCGGCCAGATGGGGGTGGTCTGATGGCAGTTCATCATGGCAATGAGCAAGCTCGGCGGGATCTTCCTTCGGCCACAGGCGACCGGCCGCCAGCACCGCCAGCAGGGCGACACCGGCAAACAGCACCAGAGTGGGAGCGATGCCGAGCGCACTGCCAAGCCAGCCCGCCAGGGGATAGGCAAACAACCAGCAGGCATGGGACAGGGAAAACTGGGCGGCAAACACCGCCGGGCGATCCTCGGAATGCGCCGAGCGGGCCAGTAGCCGTCCGGACGGAGTCTGCACCAGGGCGTAGCCGAGGCCCAGCAGCAGCCACAGCGGCAGCACCCATGTCAGACCTTGTATACCGGTGGCCGCCAACAGCCCCGCCACCAAACATATTCCACCGGCCAGCATCAGCGTCCTTTCCCGCCATTGCTTCAGCAACAGCGGCAGCGTCAGCGCCGCCGCCATGGAGCCGGCGCCAAAACAGGCCAGGGCCAACGCCGTGTCCTGCTCCGACAATCCCAGCCTTGCCTGCACGATTACCACCGTATTGACGATCACCATGGCACCGGCACTGGCCACCGCCAGGTTAAAGGCCAGCAATCCCCTGAGTCGGGGGGTGGCCAGATACACACGCAGGCCGCGAGCCACTTTTTGGTAAAGCCCGGCCTGCTCGGTAACTTGCTGTCTGGGCAGGGTGGTCGTCAGCAACAGCAGCGCCGAGGCGGCAAAACCGGCCACAGTGCCCACAAACAGGCCATGCCAGCTCATTAACGACAACAAGGCCACCGCCAGCGCCGGGCTGAGCAGGTTCTCCAGATCGTAAGCCAGACGCGACAGGGACAAGGCCCGGGTGTATTGCTCCTCGTCCTTCAGCACCTCGGGGATGGTGGCCTGAAACAGCGGGGTGAAACAGGCCGAGGCCGACTGTAGCAGGAAGATCAGCACATATACCTGCCAGACCTGAGTGACAAAGGGCAGCCCCAGCGCCGTGGCTGCCCTGAGCACATCAAGGCTGATAAGCAGGGGGCGGCGGGGCAGATGCGCGGTCAGGGCGGCGGCGACCGGAGAAATAAAGACGTAAGCCAGCATCTTGATGGCCAGAACGGTACCCAGCACGGTGCCAGCCCGCTCCCCCGCCAGCTGGAACGCCAGCAGGCTCAGCGCCACTGTGGCCAGCCCGGTGCCCAGCAGGGCAATCACCTGGGCAGAAAACAGTTTCCGGTAAGTAGGGTGAGCCAGAACGCTGAGCATGGAGCTTTCCTGCCGCTAAAGGTATTTGGTGATGGCCTTGAACTCATCCAGCCGGGCCCGTTGGGCGTCGGGCAGGCCATCCACGGCACTTTCAAAGCAGTGATCGATATGATCCTGCACCAGTACTTTTTTGGCCTGATGTATCGCCTTTTCTACGGCATGCAGTTGCTGGGCAATATCCAGGCAGGGCTGTTCGGCCTCGATCATGCGGATCACGCTCAGCAGATGCCCTTGCGCCCGTTTGAGTCGCTTGATGATGTCAGGATGTGACTGATGATGGTGTGAATCTTGTGTCATGGTCTCTTCCTATCCCCCCCTGGGGGATGGTAGGCTTAGCGCCTCAAAGAAGCAAACGGCAATCCGTTTGTTGATCCGGTCTTGATGTAAGGGAACGCTGAATAACCCGATGCGCCGCGTATTTTGCAGCTACATGATGAGCCTCATTCTGGTGTGCCTGACGGTACCCGGACTGGTGATCTCGTCGGTGGGCGAAGCGCGTTCCCACGGCCTGGCCTCCATGGCGGCGGACAGCCATGCCCATGTTCATGATGCGGACGGCTCCCATGGCCATGTCGAGCTCTCGGGTATCCAGCTGCATCACGACGCCGGTAATCACAGCCACGATACCGCCGATCACCGGCCCCTGGCGTTAACGCTGCTCCCCCTTTTCATATCCTCCGCAGTGGCCGCTGAACCCTCGTCGCCACCCTTGTGGACCTCTTTCCCTCTGGAGCGCCCTCCAAAACCCCTGGCTTCCTGATGTCGTGGCCGCACCTTGCGGCCGTCTTTTAACCGATATTCGGAGCTTTCATGTTTTCCATTTTTTCTGGCTGGGCCTCACGTCGCTCCGGCCTTGCCCTGTGCATACTGATGCTGGCCCTGATTGGCGTCAGCGGGGATGCCCTTGCCCATGCCGTTGCGCAGGGAGACAAGGGATATATTCAGGAGATATCCGGGGTCAACCTGGTGTCGTTCATCTATCTGGGTGCCAAGCACATGGTGACGGGATATGACCATATCCTGTTCCTGTTCGGGGTGATCTTCTTTCTGTACAAAATGCAGCACATCGCCTTGTACGTCAGCCTGTTCGCGCTGGGTCACTCCACCACCATGTTGCTGGGGGTGTATTTCAACATTGGCATCAACAGCTACCTGATTGATGCCATCATCGGCCTCTCCGTGGTGTACAAGGCCCTGGATAATCTGGGTGCCTTTCAGCGCTGGTTTGGCGTCCAGCCCGATACTCGGGCCGCCACCCTGCTGTTTGGCTTCTGCCATGGCTTTGGCCTGTCTACCAAAATCATCGAGTACGATCTCTCCCCCGATGGCCTGGTGCCCAACCTGCTGGCCTTTAACCTGGGGGTCGAGATTGGCCAGCTGCTTGCGCTGAGTGCCATTCTGATCGTCATGGGCTACTGGCGGCGAAGCCCGAGCTTTATGCGCCATGCCTACACCACCAACGTCGCCATGATGTGCGCCGGATTCATGCTGATCGGTTTGCAGCTGACCGGTTATTTTGTTGCCTGATTCTGAAGGATTATTCGATGTATAACCATAATGCTCCCGCACAAGCGGAATTACCCAGCGCCAGACAACTGCTGCGCTCCACCCTGATCGCCGCCGCCACCGCCACCGCGCTGTTGATCACCGTGGTCCTGCCCGCCGAATACGCCATCGATCCCACCGGCATCGGTCGCGTGCTCGGGCTGACGGAAATGGGGGAAATCAAGGAACAGCTGGCCGCGGAAGCGGAACAAGATGCTGCCGGTGCCAATACGAGTAGTGAAACCATCGCGCTGGTCGCTCCCGGCGAGAATGTCGCTCCCCTTGCGGAACCGCAGCCAACGGCCATCGTCGAGCAGCCTGCTCCCGTCGTGGTCGAAGAGGCGGCGCCGGCCACTCCGCTCTGGCGGGATGAAATCAGCATCACACTGTCTCCCGGTCAGGGAGCCGAAGTGAAGCTGACCATGTCTGAGGGGGCTACGGCCTCATTCTCGTGGGAGTCGAACGGCGGACCCGTTAACTACGATACTCATGGAGATGGCGGTGGCCGCTCCATCAGTTACGAAAAGGGTCGTGGTGTTGACAGCGACTCTGGTGAGCTGACTGCCGCCTTCAAAGGCAACCATGGCTGGTTTTTTCGCAACCGAAACAGTGCAGATGTAACCGTGGTGCTGCGCACCGATGGTGAATATGGCCAGATGAAGCGAGTATTGTAATGTAAACCACAGGGGCGGGAGGCATGCCGTAAAGCGCTTTTTCTTCCGCCCCTTTATCTTCGGCCTCTGACTTGGCCTGGCAGGGTAACTATTTCATATAAGAATCAAGTACCTTCAGAACCACGTCCATATCCGCCTCGCGCTTGCCGAGGTCTTCTTCAAGCACCAGATGCTCGGCGAGATGGCCTTTAATCACTTCCCGCATCAGGCCGTTTACCGCACCACGAATGGCGGCGATCTGCTGCAATACCTGCTGACATTCATGGTCTTCCTGCAGCATCTTCTGCAGGCCGTTCACCTGGCCCTGGATTTTGCTGACCCGTGCATTGAGCTTCTTTTGTTCTCGCAGGGTATGAGACATGGCATACCTCTTCCGTCATAAAAACCACTGTATCCGACTGCGAATGTACCACCCGGCTGATACTGGGGGGTAGCATACTATACTAGGGGGGAGTATATTTCGACCCGATTCAAACGGTATTCAAGAGGTTGATAATGGACTTTGCGGCGTTACTGCAACAGGGCAATGGCTGGTTCTTTATTCCCAGTGCGATATTGCTGGGGGCTTTGCACGGGCTGGAGCCCGGCCACTCCAAGACCATGATGGCGGCGTTCATCGTGGCGGTAAAAGGCACCGTCAGACAGGCAGTCATGCTGGGGCTGGCGGCCACCCTGTCTCACACCGCCATCGTCTGGCTCATCGCCGTGGGCGGCATGTATGTCAGCCGAAAGTTCACCGCAGAAGCAGCAGAGCCCTGGATGCAACTGGTATCGGGGGTGATCATACTGTCGACAGGCATCTGGATGTTCTGGCGAACCCGGCGCGACGAGCAAAGATGGCAGCGGGCCCAGAGCCATGCGCAGGACGGGAAAACCCAGGTGGTGGATACGGGGCACGGACATGTGGCCCTGTCGATTGCAGACGGAGAAGGAGATCAGCGTTTTCAGCTGAAAACCCTCAGCGGAAAACCCCTGAGCGCAGATCATGTTCATCTGCGACTGGCTCCCGCAGGAGCTTCCTCTCCCGAGGTGTATCACTTTATTGAGAAAGAAGGTTACCTGGAGTCGGCCTCGTGTGTAGAGAAGGCTGAACACCTGGCGCTGACCCTGAGCATAGGGCACCACCATCATACCCATGACTTCGACGTGCACTTTCACCCCCATGCCCATGGCCGCGAAGGCGGTCAGGAATATCAGGATGCCCACGAGCGGGCCCATGCGCTGGAGATTCAGCAGCGTTTCGCCAACCGGGAAGTCAGCAACCGGCAAATCCTGCTGTTTGGCCTGACCGGTGGGCTTATTCCCTGCCCGGCCGCCGTGACCGTGTTGCTGATCTGTATTCAGCTTAAAGCCCTGACCCTGGGGGCAACACTGGTGGTGTCATTCAGCATAGGGTTGGCCCTGATCCTGGTGGCGGCAGGCGTCGTGGCGGCGCTTGGTGTACAAAAGGCCAGCAACAAGTGGAGCGGCCTGAATGAACTTGCCCGCAAGGCGCCTTACCTGTCGGGCCTGCTGATCGGTGCCGTGGGGTTGTATATGGGTACGCACGGTTATATGGCGCTGATGGGCTGACAACCGACCGGTTATCGATAATGTACAAACTTTATTGTCAGTACACAGTCAGATGTGAACTGACAATAAAGTTTGTACACTAATGACGAAAGTGACAATAAAGTTTGCACACTAATACATAAGCCACTGAAATATATTATATTTTTAAGTGGTAGTTCTGTAATCTACTGTGACTCTGCCAGTTTAGGTAGTAATGAAGCAGGATCACACTCCAGCGTCTGAGCAAGCTGATACAGTTTTTCTACTGTAATGTTAACCTCCCCCCGTTCAATGCGCCCCATATAGCTCCTGTCTACACCACACATCAGAGCAAAGCGGTCCTGTGACAACCCCTTGGCCTTTCTCTGCTCACGGATCTTTGTCCCCAGCGCTCTCGCCAGTTCCTGCATACCGCCTCCTTTTACATAAGGCGGCAATATCCAGTGTTTGCAGACCCCGAAGCCACGGATTATAATCCGCAAAATTTTTCAATTATCCAGGATTAGGGGGCTCTTAATGAAACCCAACCACTTTAATTTTGATCGCACTTTGTACGATATCCTTCAGCAGCAGCACCTTAGAGAATTCACCATTCGGGAGCTACGGAATGAATATGCGGCAAGACTAGATGGATGTCCTTTTAGCTTAGTGCAAATACGTAAGTATATTTATTCTCAAGTTCGTCGCATGCTTAGGATTGGTTGGGTAAAATATGATACTGTAAGGCTGAATCGAAACCAGGTCTATCATCTACTCAATTTCCCTGAAACGACAAACTTAGTTTTGATTAGTAGCCCTATATTTAACACTTCCACCACAGATAGTAGAAATATAAAAATTAAAGATGGTGTACACAACAAGAGTGAAGAAGAGAAATATTTAAAATCTATATTAGATGATCTTACTTCAAAGATCGCCTTCTCAATAGGAGAGTTAGAGTGCTACAAAGGCCTAATTAAAACTCTCCCTCAGATGAAAAAGAGAATAGAATCGGAATACATAAAGTCAACAGACGAAAAAAACCGTCTACTAGGTCACATAAAAGCAATAAATAAACTGCTTGAAAAAAACCATTAGGGCTCAACGAATGAAAACCCATACTATTTATACATCATCATCTTATTCATTGGAGGTTCAACTTCTACAGCCATATAAGTGTTGCCCCCCTTGAACTCAGAGCATAGTTTAAGGGGGCTCCATAAATTATCACCCGTCGATTGAAATATAAGACCTTGAAATCCAATACGTGCAGCAGTATATGAATTCCTCATTATAAAAGGAAGATCTACCTTTTTGTTATCAATTAAATCATAACTATCAACTGCCTTCATGTAACAGTGAGAAAACTTACATTCATTACACTTTAATCCTTTTTTCTTGGCAACCAGCTCTACCAACACACCTTGCTTTCTCGGTCCAATGTTGATCCTTAGTATTTCATTGTAATCTTCAACAAATGACCTCACCAACTCGGGTTTTGATCCTTGAAAAAACTCATACATCAAAGTCATCCTTTCTAAGGCCGCCCTTTCACCTCTGCCATGGTGAGCTATTAAAACTCTATCATTTATAATATTAGAGATCCCTATATGTTCTTTTATCTGCTCTGAAAGTTCATTGTCTTCTCTGGTTGCCCACTCAAGAAACAAATCTATTGAGCAACCTGCAACCTTTATAGGATAAAAAGTATTAACACCTTTTAGATCTAGATTTATTATATTCCTACTAGGGGATGTTGAATACACAGGCATCTTACCAAAGAAAGATTTTGATATATTACCTTTCAATATACTTTTTATTCTCTTGAAGTTTTTAGAAAAACCATCTAGAGGTAATTGCCTGAGATTTACCCCATGCTTTATACAATTATTCTTGTAAGTCCAAGCCGTCTTAAAATAGCCATAACCGAATTTAGAAATACTTTCTTCAATACAATGCTCGCAAAAAGAAACTCTAATTAACTCACTATCCTTCTTTATGTCAGACCCCTCATGAAAAAAAACTTCTTTCACACGGTTAACATAGCGAATGGGAGAATCATAGAGTTGATTGAGGACACCAGTCACTACAGTGCCATCATCAATTACCTCCAATAATTCATGATCTGGGAATGCATGGAATATGTGCTGAGCCTTTGGGGGCACAAACACAGACTTTCTCCAGCCACCACTCGGAGTGATAACACCAACAGGTTTCATTTCAGGGTGAAACAGTAGTTGGTGACGTAAAATAAAACTATGCAAGCTTTCATCGTAAGGTATAAGGTCATCTTCAAATTCATAAGGAATGAAGTCTTCAATATTTTCCACTAAAAATACCTGTAAACCATATCATCAAGTTTTGACTTCACCTTTTCCCACCTGGGCATAACCTGTCCCATCAGCCGGTAGAAGCGTTCGCTGTGGTTATGCTCAGCCAAATGGCAAAGCTCATGCAAAATCACGTAATCAATGCACTCACGCGGGGCCTTGACCAGGTGCGGGTTAAGGGTAATGCGGCCCTGTGGCGAGCAGCTACCCCACTGGGTCTGCATGGTGAGAATACGCAGGGGCGGGCGCTCGGTTACCCACAGAGTCTGGGGCAAGAGGGCATCGAGGCGGCGGTTAAACACTTCCCTGGCCCGGGTCTTGTACCAGGCATTCAGCAGTGCCTTCACCTTGTCGGCTTCCGCAGCACGCACCGAGACTTCCAGCCGGCCCCTCAGCAGCTTTACTCCCTGAGGCTGATCAGGGTCAACCACCACCTTCAACAGGTGCTGCTTGCCCAGATAGTAATGGCTTTCACCACTGATATAACGGCGCGGCGTGATGTGCTCCTGCTGCTGGCGAAAATCCCTCAGTTGCTCATGAATCCACCGGGCTCGTTGCTTTACCGCCGCCGTCACGGCGTCATCATGAGAGCCTTCCGGTGCCGAGACCACCACCCGGCAATCCGGATGCACCTTAATCAACACCTTGTCACTGCCTTGCCGCCGCTTTACCCGCTCAAAGGTAATGCGTTCGTCACCGTACCAGAAGCCAAGGGTGCGGCCCGGCTCATGAATAGGCACATTCATACTCAGCTCAGCCCCACCCGGGTGATCTGCACCACCATTTCCACCATATTGCGGGCCTGATCCATGCCGCCGCCCACCGCCTTGCACTCTTTAAACAGACGCGGCAACAGCTGCTTGCGGATCTCCGCCTCAATGTTTTGCGGATTGATGGAGTGCTCAGCCACGGCAGCGGTAACGATGTCATCCAGCTCAAAGGCCAGTTTGACCCACTTGTTCTGCACCTGATCGTCCGTCATGGCAAAGACAGCAGGCAGCGTCTTCTTGAACACCCCAAAATAAGCCTGGGCATGACGATTACCCGCAAAGGCATCGGGCAGCTCATCCAACCGGCGCGTCTGTACCTGCTGCTCAAACTCCTGGAACAGCAGGTATTGCTTCAGCGGGTGATCAAAGAGCTTTTCCGCTTCTTCAATGGCCTGACGCAGCAGCCAGGAAAACGCTTCCTGAGCATAAGGATCATCCCTCAGCTCTTGCTCAATCATGCGAGTGACCCGGGTTTTGATGATGTCGGTCTCGTTACGGGTTTTCTCTTCGGTCCAGTCCTGGGGCTGCTGTTGCTTGCCCATTTTGCCCACTTCATAGACGCCATCAGGCTCTTTAACGTCCACGCCCACCACATGCTTGTCGAGCAGCTTTTTTACCTGCTCGGCGTATTCGTCAAAGTCGATGCGTTCACCCGCGTCCTGCTGCACCAGTTGGCGCAGACTGCTGAACTGTTTGACGGTTTCCTTGTAGAGGCGGCGGTCGTCTTCAGTGAAACTTTTATCTTCAAAGAAGGTGGCCGATTGCAGCGCAATCTTCAGGCAACTGGCAAAGGCCGAGAGTGCGGCATAGAAGTCTTCACGCACCTTGAGGTGCACATCCACCAGTTCCCCGTCTCGCTCCTGCATGTTGGGCACCAGCACCCGGCGCAGCTGCTCAATATCATTTTTGTTGTTCACGCCATCAAAAATGGCCCACAGCTGTTTATAGAGCTGTGGCAGTCGCTTGTATTCCGTGCTCATGGACTGATACAAACCATCAATGTCGTTAATGTCGTAACCGCCCTGAGTGCGAGACGCCAGATCCTGATATTTGGCAATGGTGGTGTCCAGCTCAGCCAGAATGCCGCGATAGTCGATAAGCAGGCCGAACTTCTTTTTAGGGTGCAGCCGGTTAACCCGGGCAATGGCCTGGATCAGGTTGTGCTGCTTCAGCGATTTGTCGATATAGAGCACGGTATTTTTGGGCTCGTCAAAACCGGTGAGCAGCTTGTCTACCACAATCAGCAACTTGAGCTTGTCGTCCTTGTCGAACCGCTCCACCACATCCTTGGTGTAGGCCTGTTCGTCCTGGCTGCCCACGTTGTCCTTCCACCACTGGGCCACTTCCGGCATGGCCGACTCATCCACGGCAGTGTTGCCTTCCCGGGTGTCGGGCGGGCTCATCACCACCGCTGACTCAAACAGCCCGGCTTCATCCAGATACTTTTTATACTTGATGGCCGAGGCCTTGCTGTCACAGGCCAGCTGGCCTTTCAGGCCTTCATCGATGTTTTTGACGAAGTGATTGGCAATATCCAGCGCTATCAGCCGAATGCGGTCATCGGCACCGAATACCTGGCCTTTTTTACCGAACTTGCGCTTGAGATCGGCCTTTTGCTGATCGCTCAGGCCTTCGGTAATGCGATCAAACCAGCTGTCGATGGCCCGCTCGTTCACATCCAGGTCGGGAATACGCTCTTCATAGAGCAGCGGTGTTACCGTCTCGTCTTCCACCGCCCGTTGCATGGTGTAGGCATGCACAATGGGGCCGAACTTGTTGGTGGTCTTGTCATCCTGCAGCAGCGGGGTGCCGGTAAAGGCCACAAAGGCTGCCTTGGGCAGGGCCTGACGCATTTTTATGTGATTTTCCCCGCCCTGGCTGCGGTGGCCTTCGTCAATCAACACAATGATATTGGGGCTGTCGTTATGGCATTCCGGGCGCTTGGTGGCACTGTTGAACTTCTGGATCAGGGAAAACATGATGCGCTCAGTGCCTCGACCAATCTGCTCGGCCAGGCGCTTTCCAGAGGTCGCCATGGCAGCGACCTTGTCCTTTTTGCCTTCCAGCTCACCGCTCATCATAAAGGTTCTGCTCAGCTGGCTTTCCAGATCCACCCTGTCGGTGACCACCAGCAGCCGGCATTGCTTCAGCGCCTCGTGCAAAATCAGCGCCCGGCTTAAAAACACCATGGTGAACGACTTGCCGGAGCCGGTGGTGTGCCAGACCACACCGCCTTCCCGGCCACCATCGGCCCGCTGGGTCTGAATACGGTCAATCAGCCGCTTGATGCCAAACACCTGCTGATAACGAGCCACAATTTTGCCGGCCTTTTTATCAAACAGAATGAAGTAACGGATCATCTCCAGCAGGCGATTCGGGCTCAGCAGGCTGATCAGTAATTTATCCTGCCCGGTAATGGCCAGCTCGCCACCGGCAATCAGACTCTGATACCAGTCCAGATCCTTGGCAGGCCGATGGCTGAACAGCGCTTGCAGCTGAGTGGCAGACAGGGGGCGGTTCTTTAAAGCCTGCATGTCTGCATCGGTAATGTCTTCTTCCCGCCAGGCGGCCCAGAACTTTTTCGGTGTGCCGCAGGTGCCATAACGACCTTCGTTGCCGTTAATCGACAGCAACAGCTGGCTGTAGGCAAATAACAGGGGAATTTCATCGGGCCGCTGATTGCGCAGGCTTTGGGAAATGCCTTCCTCCACGGTAGGGCCCTTATTGCCATGACCATCGGGCCGTTTGGCCTCAATCACTACCAGCGGAATGCCGTTCACAAAGCACACCAAATCGGGGCGTCGGCTCTCTACACCACCGGCACGGGTAACGGTGAACTCTTCGGTAAATACAAAGCTGTTGTTGGCCGGATTGTGCCAGTCAATCAGCGGTATGGTGGGACTGACCTTTTTACCATCCACAAATTCGGTGACGGCAATGCCGTACAGCAGATGGTTATAGAGCCTTTCATTGGCAGTGTGCAGGCCTTCGTTCAGGGCCGGGCTGCACACCTCTGCCACCAGATTGTCGATGGCCTTGGCCGACAGCGCCCGTTCTGTTCCCGCCTGGGTATAAGTGCGCTTGGCCAGTTCCGCCCGCAGCAGACTGCGTAACACCACCTCATCGGCCTTGCCGGCCCGGGCTGCCAGCGCCTGCTCCGGGTTAATAAACGACCAGCCCAGATTGGCGAGCAGCGCCATGGCTGGCAGCTTAGCGCTGTATTCTTCCTGAAACTTGGGAGCCTGATGCATATTATTGTTATCCCTTGCTCTTGTGGCCCCGGGTTAGGGGCTTGTTGTTATCGGTTGGCTAAAACATTCAAAGGCACTCTGCCAGTCTCCCGGCACCAGCTCGCCGTTATCCAAATCCAGCGGCACACACCATAGCGATAAACGCTCGTCAAAATGAAATGCCGGCAATGGCTGGTTAAAATCCCTGTGTTTCGGGTAAATCAGCATCAGGTGGCCTTCGCCGCTCAGGTAGGTATGGCCATAGGCAAACATCTGGTAGAGATCCGCCTGCCTGATGCCGTATTTGTGCTCGCTGGTGGCCTGGTGCTGGTTAAGCAGTTTCCACTTGGCGTCCAGCACAAAAGAGGCCTGATGATGCTCCACCAGAAAATCCGGTTTCAGCGTAAACCAGCCCTGTGGCTCGCTGGCAGGGTGGGTGGCATGCTTCAGCAAGTGCCGGCGGCTGGCCTGAGCCGTGAGGCGGGCACCGGGTTGCAACTGGCGACGCAGACAACTGGCAAGGTAGCACTCAAACAACTGCTCCATCGGAAACAGCAGGGCAATGCCCCTGTGCTCCCCTTTCTGAAAATCCGGGTTTAGCTGCTCCAGAATTAACCGGCACCAGGGTTTGACTGCCTCGTAGCCCTTCATCATCTTGCCGTGATCCCAGCGGTTAAAATATTGCATGGGCCGGTGCAGGGCAGCAATATCGTGCAACTGATGGCGCAGGCTGTTGGCCAGCCGCCAGTTGTCACTGCTGCGGGTCAGTGTGAACGCCACTTTCAGCGCGGTTTTTATCAGCCGGTTTTCAATCCGTTCCGGGCTGAACTCGGCATGGCGCACATGAAACTGAGTGGCCTTGTCTGGCGTCTGGCGGAGCTGCCTGTTCATATCCAGCCGGCCCCGCACAAACCGGCACTGCTCTTCCACATTGTGGTAATCAAAGCGCAGGCCCCGGCGCACCAGCTCGGCGACTTCATGTAAAAACTGACCGATTATCCACTCATGCAGGGGAGCACTGGAGCGCAGCAGCTCTGCATTGCCGGCTTCACGGTGCTTTACCCCCAGCGCCGAGCGCAACATGCGCTGCAGCAAACGCCGTAACCGGTCTGGCTCAGCGGGCTGCTCATGTTCAGTTTTGGGCAAGATCTCAATGGCCTCTCCACCAGGGCTTTGCAGGTAGCCCACATGGTTGCACAACCGCAGTCGTTTTTTGCCTTCCACCTTAAGTAGCTCGGCGCGGCCTTTCCAGCCCTGTTGCAGCGAAAGCAGCCAGTCAAAGGTGGCTGGCGAGACCACACCGGCATCCATGCCGGCGCCATTCCCTTCACAGCTCAGAGTGGCGTATTCGCGCACGACCAGCGTCATTTTACGATGCCCTGGTAGGCCTCGGCGCTGGCAAAGGCTTTTTCATTGATGCGGTAGCGACGGTCCAGTAGTTGCTCTGCAACCTCGGCCGGAAACAGTTTATCGAGCTTGGGAAGATGGTCTCTTAGTGCCTCATCGGTGACGATAAAGCGGTGGTCCGGTTGTTTGGCCGGATCGTTCAGCACCCAGCCAATTCGCTGATAGTCATCAAAGAAATATTCCTGCAGCAGGGGCAGGATGCGATTCCTGAACATATCCGCCAGGGCCTGCTCCCGCTCGGTCTCTGGCATATTAAGCAGCGGCATAAAGTAGCTGTGGCCGATCAGGTGCTCTGCATCCAGCAGTGCTTCAATCCGCTGGTTAATGACGGTCAGCATCTCTTTCAGGCTCACACCATGAACGGTAAAATCACTCAGCAGCTCAGGTTTGGGCATCATCTCCACAAAGCTGAAACGACGGCGCAGCGCCAGATCAAGCTGGGCCAGTGATTTGTCGGCGGTGTTCATGGTGCCAATCACATAAAGATTATCGGGAACGGTAAAAGGCTCTTTGGAGTAAGGCAGGATCACCGAGCGGGCATCGGCTCCGCCTTTGCGCTTGTCCGGCTCCAGCAGGGTGATCAGCTCACCAAAAATACGGGAAATATTGCCCCGGTTGATTTCATCGATGATAAGCACATGAGGCTTGTGCTCGCTCTCCTGACCACCTGTTGGTGCCAGCAGTTGCTCCAGCCTGGCATGATCAATGGTGGTGGGCTTGAGCTCATAAAGTGTCATTTGTGACAGGGCTTTCAGGAACAGATGCTCTATGGAAAGGCTGGGCTGATATTGCCGCAACCAGTTTACTCGCCGCAGTTGCTGGTAACCGACCCGTTCATCGGTTTCCAGAAACTCATAGTCCCCGGTAATTTGCCCAATGGCGCGGAACTTGTGGTTGCCATCGGATACCACAATCAGATCGCCCTGCTGCATCTGATTTTTGAAGACATGCACCGAGGTCAGCGTATAGTTGTTGTTGGCTACCGGGGACTGATAAATGTCTTCCAGTTTTGCCTTGACGGCTTCGCGGCTGTGACAGTCACTGAAGTCGATATCGTCACCGTATCCCAGCAGGGCATAGCCCTGCTTGACGCACTCTTCATAGATGTATTCCTCGCCACCCAGAGTATTGCCGAGCGACATTTTCCAGATGCGTTTTCCTTCCAGTGATACCGACTCGGTAGATGCAACCTGTACCTTTACTGCCGCATCGTTGCACAGCTGCTTAAAGATACCATCGGTGACCTCGTAGCGCAGGCCGTTGTTTTGCTCATCGGTCTCGGCACGGATGCCCTCGATAAAGTCTTCATAGGCAAAGCTTTGATGAAACGTGGTAAAAACAACCCGCTTTGCCTTCACCAGCTCGTCATATTTACCTTTAACCGCTTCGCGCAGCGCGTCACCATCATGGGTTTCGCTGATGTTCTGAAACCATTCCGCTTCAGCAATGCGAACCGCCATTTCGGTGGTGGCGTAGGTTTTGCCGGTGCCGGGCGGGCCGAAGAGGATCTGGTTCAGAGGGTGCATGGGTAAGTCCTTTTGTTTGGAAGCGGTCTGGTATGTGCTGGCGGTGTTTGTCTGCCGTACGGGGGCAGAGTCAGTCAGCAGGGCAACGAGTTGAGACAGAGCCTGGCCTGTGCTTACGTTAGCGTCATAACCATATTGTGATGCGCCGTTATCTTTGGGATAGCGGCGATAGCTGGTACTTTTGACTTTTTGCCAGGTAACCGAAAGGCCGTCGATACGGTCAATAATTGGCCTGAGTGCCAGGCAATCCGGATGCAATACCAGTGGCGCCTTGTCTACCGAGCCGTTGGCTTTACGTTTCACATAAAGATATTTTCCATTGCCCAAGAAATGTTCATAGGCATAGGAAGGATTATTTTTACCGGGCTCCAAAGCACAGCCCAGCTTGTTCAGCTCTGCATGGATTTGCTCAGAGTTCAACATTCAGATGTATCCCTTGGCTCTAACGTTATTTTTGTTTGATGTTTATTGGTCGGTGGCGCTGTTAACCAATCAGCCCCTCAGCATCGCTATGCTCACCGTAATTCCCGGTGTTTGAAAGCTGTTTTGTTTATCAAAGGGTGATCCCCTGTTGTTGCAACCAGCGTCGGCCAGCGACGGTGGTGCGGTAGGCTTGCTCCGGATGGTTAATAACTTCCGGGTGCAGGTATTCCAGTAAACCCTGTTGTTCACGCATTGGGCTCAGATGAGCGTTCTTCAGGTGTGTGATCTGGCGGTTTAGCAAGCTTGCCAGTTCGTCAGCTTTACAGGGCCGAATGGCACAAAGCCACAGGATCACCGGCCATAGCTTGTCTTTACGGGCTTTGGGTGTAAGTGCTGCAATACGTGACTGAAGCAAAGCGGGGAGGTCACTCGTATTTGCATCGAGGTCACTCGCATTTGCATCGAGGTCACTCGTATTTGTGACGGGGTCACTCGTATTCTCCGTTTTTTCTGTGGTGACAGGCTCAGCTGATGCGAATAATGGCAATGTCTGCCATTCTGCCAGTTGATAGTAAGTGGCGGGCCCGGCTCCGCCTTTGACCAAACATTTTCGTTGATGATGCAGTTTGCTCAGCACCTGACTGGCAGACAGGGTGTCGAGGCCGGTTACGGCTCGCAGTGCTCCATTATCAACCGCACCGGTTTCATGGGCGAGGATCAGAGCCTTGGCCTCATCATCACTCAGGGCAAGGTGTTTAAACTGTTGAAGCCATGCCAGTTGTTGCTCACCCAGTAACTGATGCAGCAGGTAGATGGCGGTAAACTGATTTTCCAGGATCTGGCTGGAAAACACCGGAGGAGACAGCCCGGCCTGCTCCAGCAGGCGGCGCATGGTGCGGATCCCCGAGCCCTTTGTTTCCGCAAAGTTCACATCGTACAAAACGCCCGCCACAACAGGGTTACGCAGCACTGAGCCCATATCACCCAGGTGCATTTCCGGCTTGAGAGAATAACCGGCGTTACGGATTTCCAGACGATTGCTGTAGCGCACCACCAGCACAGGCTGGTTCACCTGATAGTCGCGATGCATCACCGCATTCACCACTGCCTCACGGATCACCTTTCCGGGAACCCAGGGTTGATCTGAACGTTGGGTTTCGCCCTCATTCAGCCGGAAGTGGCGGGGCATGTCATCCAGAATGGCGGCTTCCAGTCTGGGGATCAGGCGCAATAGTGGCTCACGGAAATCCAGTGTCGTGGTAAATCGCTGGTCGGGATCTTCCACCCACTGAGTACCCTGAATGCGTACATAGTCGACCCGGACCGAAGGCAGTAATCGCCGCAATGCCAGAGGTTTGCCCAGCAGCAACAGGCCTGCAATATTGGGCACCCAGCGATTCTGAACGCGTTTAACCAGGTTCAGCGCTCGCAGCATCTCCTGATCGTCGGCCTGCAGCTCTTCGGCGTGGGGGCGCACCTGAGCCCGCAGTTTGCGGTAAAGCGCGATGGCCTCTGGATCCAGGTCATCCCATTCGGCATCGTCTGGCACCACACGCTCAAATCCGCTGCCCAGTTTGGCCAGAATCAGCGGCTCCAGATCATGTTGCCCACACTCATAATCACCATTTAGCCCACGCCGCCAGACGCCGGTTTTGCGTTTGTTTTTGCTGTCGAACTTCCCCTTGAATACGCAGGGTTTGGCGGCGGGCTCCAGTTCGGGCACAAAAACCACCAGCAGGCGCTTGCCTTCAAGGATGACGGTTTTGCCTCTGACCGGCACCGGTGTTTCAAACTGGTCACGACAATTGGTCTGCAGGGTATTCAGCAGCGTATCGGGGTTTTGCACGCCTTCCAGCCAGAATTCCTCGTGCTGCTCGTCCGGCTCCCTTACGCCCAGCAGCAAATAGCCACCGCCCAGCCCGGGCTCGTTGGCAAAGGCGCACACTGTCTGCATGATTGAGCTGCCAATTTCCCTGGCCTGCTTGGCTTCGATGCGAGGGTGTTCATCCAGCTCCCGCAATTCGGCCAGCAGGTGGCCGGGGTTGAAGTCATGGTGCTCCATCAGGCCTCCGGCTGTTCGGTAATGACTCTGCGCTTACCGGTGAGCAACTGCTGCATCAGCGCCTTTTTCTCCTGTCTGAGGGCATCCAGCTTTTGTTGCAGGATGTCAATTTCCCGGTCGGCGGTGGAAAGCACAGCGGCGATTTTTTGTTGTTCTTCTATGCATGGCAAGTACAACAAAAAGTCTTTAACCATTCTCGCATTTAAATTTGACTGTGTACCTTGCTGTCCTTGGAGCTTTATTCTCTCCTTCAAAGACGTCAAGAAAAAATACAAAAATTCAAAATCAAGTTCAGCTTTAGGTCTTATACCTAAAATTGCTTGTGATGAACTCAAAGGTACCTGAGCTATGCTGCATTCTCCGATTGATGCATACATCGCATAAAGAACACTGTTTTTCGGATAGATTCGAGCTGTTGAGTTCTCTAACCCATGAGTTGTAAGATATTTTTCAGTGGAGGCAATCCATTTTCCTTGCTTGGTCATATCTGAAATAGAAACCCAAGGAATATCACCGCCGTAATACTCTCCGATAGTAGATTTTGGTGTTCCACCGCTGTTCATGTTGGCAACAGATCCAAGCTTTACTTTTTTCCACTCCCCACTAAACCTCTCCCCATCCTTATCCAGCAGGCGCTGCTTGCCGGTCAGCAGTTGCTGCATCAGGGCTTTTTTCTGCTGGCGGCTGTTGGCCAGCAGTTGCTCCGTGGTGGTGATCGCCTGGTCCCAGGTAGACAGGATTTGGGCGATTTTCTTTTGTTCGGCAAGTGAAGGCAGCATCACAGTATATGGCGTGATGTGCTTGTTATTGATTTGAGGGATTGTTGATGTATCTGCAATCCTATGTAGTTCCTCTCTGATTAGGCTGTAATATAAGAACTCTGTATCTATTTCATCCCCTGGATAAAGAGACATCATATTTGAGTCTAAGTAGAGATCTACGGCAGAAATACGAACTTTATTGTTCATAATTGCTGCCCCTCTTTTAGGGAATATTACTGATCCCTTAGGGATATACTTAACCTCATCATCAGAGTATGTTCTACTACTCTCTTGGTATTTGGAGCAGTTGTTCATATCCTCAACTTTCACATACGGATACTTTCCATTTTCTGATAAAGAAAGTGCAGACGGAGCGATGCCGGAAGATATGCTGACTAATTTTCCAAGCTTTGCTTTTACCCAACCCTCAGGCACCATAACCCAGCTCCTTCAGATACTTTTCCATCTCGCTTTCCAGCTCGCTCAGCTGGGCCTTGAGCTGCTCACGCTCGGCCCGCACCGCCAGCAGATCGATCTCTTCTTCTTCCTCGAAGGTGTCCACATAGCGGGGAATATTGAGGTTGTAATCGTTCTCGCGGATCTCTTCCAGGCTGGCGAGGTAAGCGTACTTATCCACGTTATCGCCGTTCTGATAGGTGGCCACGATCTTGGCGATGTTTTCTTCGGTGAGCTGGTTCTGGTTCTTGCCAGATTTGAACTCGCGGCTGGCGTCGATAAACAGCACCTTGTCGTCCACTTTCTGCTTTTTGAAGATCAGAATGGCGGCGGGAATGCCGGTGCCGTAAAACAGTTTTTCCGGCAGGCCGATCACCGCATCCAGCAGGTTTTCTTCAATCAGCTGCTTGCGGATTTTGCCCTCACTGGAGCCACGGAACAGCACACCATGGGGCACCACTACGCCCATGCGGCCAGAGCCGGGTTTCAAAGTTTCTATCATGTGCGAAATAAAAGCGTAGTCACCCTTGGTTTTGGGCGGCACACCGCGGCGAAAACGACCGAATGTATCGTTCTCAGCTTCGTCGTGACCCCATTTGTCGAGAGAAAACGGCGGGTTGGCGGTGACCACATCAAACAGCATGAGGTCGCCGTTCTTGTCCAGCAGCTTGGGGTTGCGAATGGTGTCGCCCCACTCGATTTTGTGATTGTCTTCGCCGTGCAGAAACATGTTCATTTTGGCCAGTGACCAGGTGGAGCCAATGGCTTCCTGCCCGTACAGGGCATAATGGCGGCTGTTATGATTGGCCTCGATTTTACGACCGCACTTCATCAGCAGCGAGCCAGAGCCGCAGGCCGGGTCGCAGATGGTGTCGCCGGGCTGCGGGTCGAGCAGAGCGGCGATTAGATCACTCACCTCGGGCGGGGTATAGAACTCACCGGCCTTCTGACCGCCGCTGGCGGCAAAGTTCTTGATCAGATATTCATAGGCGTTGCCGATCACATCCAGGCCGCCCACCCGGCTGGGCTTGAGGTTCAGCTCGGGTTTGGCAAAGTCTTCCAGCAGATGGCGCAGAATACTGTTCTTCTGCTTTTCTTCCCCCAGCCGGTCGGTGTTAAAGGAGATATCCTGAAACACACTCTTGCCGGCATCTTTCAGCTTGGTGCCGTTGGCTTCCTCAATGGCGTGCAGGGCCTGATCAATGCGCTCGCCGTTGCCGGGCTCGTGGCGGTGCTCATACAGAGCATAAAAACTGGCGTCGCGGGGCAGCACAAAGCGCTCGTTCTTCATCATCTCTTCAATGAGTTCCGGCTCGTCGCCATACTCGGCCTTATAGCCATCGTAGTGATCCTGCCATACATCCGAGATGTACTTGAGGAACAGCATGGTCAGGATGAAATCCTTGTAGGTGTCGGCACTGATGGTGCCACGAAAGGTATCGCAGGCGTTCCACAACGCCTTGTTGATTTGTTCCTGGTTGATTTTGTCGTTCATACATTTTTCTCCTGAAGCAGTTGCTGAAACATGCCTTGCAGCATGTCTTCTCGATTTTTTAACAAGGCTTGGGTCAGCTGTTGTTCCTGCTCCCAAAGCTGGTTTAAGCGAAGAATTTTCTGTTGAGTAACCAGAGAGGGCATCTCCAGTTTTATCTCTTTTGCCAACTTGGTACTCAACATCACAAGGTTGGTGCCCTGGCTCCCTGCCCCTTCTGACAGCCAGTATTGCATTGCCGGACGATTGAGCGACCAGCACAAAAACTCAGGTAGCACTCCCTCTTTCGGGGTGATGACCAGAAACTGGCTACTCACGACAGTGGGCAGCGAGGCAGCGTCATCAGGCACCAGACAAGAGGCACGAAAGTATCCTCCCTTGGTGCCTCTGGAAGGCAACAACACAGCTCCGGGAGCCACAAACGCCTTATCCTTGCCTTCCCACCGAATCAGCGGCAGCTGATGGGCTTGTATCAGAGACGAGCTCGTCTCTTCCCACACGCCCCGTACATCCTTGATCTGAGCCACATGAGCCGTACCTTCGCTTACGGATACCTCTTCAATTTTTTCCCGAAAGGTAAACCCGGTTCGAATATCAGCAATATCCTCAAGTGCTGTGAGATTAGTGGTTGGTGACATGACTCGATCCTTTCTTCATCGGAACACGCAGCATGCATCCAGCACTTCGGCCCGTCTGAGTATCAGGTAAGAAGATCGCTTCTCCCCAGCCAACACGCAGAGCCTCCTGCTCAAACCAGCTCTTAACTGTGTTCGTGACTTTTTTTTGGTTCTTGCGATGGTACTTATTAAACAGTGTTAAAACCCGCTCTACGGCACAGAAAAAAACGTCGTCACTGGTCTTCATCTTGCCAGGCACTGGGAAAACAGATCTCTCACGCTTTGCACACTGCTCTGGACCCGCAGTGTTGCTATGCTGCGGAACACCGGCATCTGTGGGCTTTATGGCTTGGATCAGATGGATACGCTTCACTACTCTGATGCCTTGCGGGGCTGCGTTTGTTTGATATGCTTGCTTCATTCAAATCTCCTCTGTGACTACCTCACGTTTAGTTTTGAATGCAGCGACAGGCTGCCACCTGTCGCTACCTCATGAACCCAACCCAAAAAAATACAGTAGGAACGCTACGAGATAGGTCGGTGTATGTATACTGGTTCATAGGGAACCGATCTGTCAACTTTTATTTTGCAGTAGCTGAATTACAGACTTAAATCCCAGCCTGTCCTGCGACAAACAAGGCGGTCAGAAGGAGAAGGGTTCAGGCATAGCGCCCGGCGGGCTTTACAGGCTCGGGAAGTACAGCCTGTAGCCAGAGGCGATCATTGAGGTACAACCAGAAAAAAGCGGCGTTGCACCGGCTTTTGTAGTCTTTTCTATGTGCTTTGGGGTGAGCGTTGCGATATCTGATGATCTGCACCCTGCAACGCCGGCGCATGGATTCCCAATGGCACAGCTTGCGTCGTTCCACCAGGCCGGGTGTGCTGGAAATAACCTGTTCCACCGAGCCAATTCCAATCCCGCAACGCTTCGAGATGGCGCTTCTGTGCACACCTGCTTGGGCAAAGCGCAGAATGCGCTGTTTGCACTCCTCGGTAAGCGTTCTGGGCCTGGTCGTGATCGGAATATCATGGAGTTGGGCCAGCCGCTTCAGGTAGCAGCGGCTTTTGCCGGTGATACGAGACACTTCAGCCATTGAGCGGTTTTCTTTTAGCAACCTCAGGCACTTACGCTCAACGTTTGAGGATGTGCGGGGCTTATCGCGTTTGTTACCGGCAGAAATGCTTAACGAAGGTACGGCGTAGTCGAGCATGTCTTGCGGCTGACGATAAAGCCAGCTGGAGAAAAGCAGATGCCGAAATGGGTGACGATTACTCTCTGGCTCCAGTAACTGTGAGACATAGCGATAGTCTTGGGCATGACGAGGAAGTACCGTATCGACAGCAGCGCGGTACTCCTCTGCAGCAGCGATAAAAGCCTTAATGACTCCTTCACGCCGCACGCAGCCACGCTTTGTTATGAATCCCAGCTCTGCCAACCTTAATCTGTATCCCGAGGCCACACTCAACTGGCAGCTTTCGCAAGTGATCAGCTGCAACAGTTCGTAAGCAAACCGAGCAACTCTCGTCTCTAAGGGAGCTGCCGAAGTATGTCTATCGGTATACTTAGGCAGGCATCCTGCCATCACTCGTTGCCTTCGTAACAGAGGCATTCTATGAAGCAACACAGGGTGAAACGGGCAGGCTGTTATTCCTGGGATTTGATGGCTCCTGTGCCAATAGGCCACCCCCAGCTGCTGTAACTCATTACCAGCACAGAGTGGACACCATTTCAAACACAGTGTTTCTCCAGAGCCAAAGGAAGCAAGCTGGCTGTATCTGACGGCCTTGGCTCCCTCGCGGGCCAGCATCACGCGCCTTAACTGAGCGGCATACCTGGGCATAAACAGGCAAAACAGCGGGGCCAGCGTCTGTTCATTAACAATATCGTCTTTATTCTCACCAATCAGAGTGGCAAGCTGCTCAATACCTGCTGGCAGGAAAGGGTGTACCGAGGCTCTCTTGCTTCCAAAAGCCTTTTCCGAAAAATCACCTATATGCATACCGAACATTGTCACGTATCGTATCAAGCGGCTAAGCACGAGTTCATCCGGGAAAGGCTTTGGAACCCTCATTACACCACCACAGCTAGGCAAATTTCTCTAATGGGTCTTCACAGAGTATGTTCTTGGCCCTTAACAGCTCCAGGGGATCATCTTGAGTCGCAGCTCGTTGAATCAAATCCATATCGCCAATAAGAGGGTAGAGATCTTCTGTATTCTGCAACTGGTTAATTTTAGACGAGAATTCAGGGTGGTGTGGCCTGGTTAGGTCTCCTGGGATGGTTTTCTGATTTCCTGAGTGAACCAATAACACTTTTTCATCTGAAGGTGACTTTTCTAAAGTAGTGCTAGGTTCTTTCTTCTTTCGTTTAAGAAGTGAAATGGCACGCTCCCTTTTTATCTCATCTGTAATGCCTTTTGAAGCCCTTATGGCAATACTTGATGCGTGCCTAAGTACTTCTGGAGTGATCCTTTCATCTTCAGCACCAATAATATATCGCTGAGCTTCACGAAAGATCCTGACAGCTAAATCCATATTGCCTATTGATAAATCATAAAGTGTATTATTCAATTCTTGGGATAGCGGAGCTTTAACATTAACCCATTGGTATCTCCATAATCGTTCAACAAAGATATCCCATACCTCATCATTTTCCATCAATTCAAAATCAAAATACCCATTACTCTCAGCTCGCCTTGCTGTTTTTAATGTTTTGCTAAGAAGTTGATTAAAAGGAGGGTTTGCACAAAAAACTATTGGAATGCCAAGATTATTGACCAAATTGTGGATAAAACCGAGAAGTCGATCAGCACCACCTGTTTTAGCCAGGTTAAGATTTTGCATCTCATCTATAACAAGAACTCCCAGAAAGCAGGATTTTATACGCGCTTCGATCTGCTCTATCAAGGAAGGAATTGTTCTTTGTTTTGCTGTGGGCTCCAAACCCATTTTAATATCCAGCTCTGTGAGAATCTTGTGGCACAAAGCTCTAATACTGGAATCTTCAGGGCAGTCTACTTTAATCCATACTACCTGACGAAGAGGAATTGGCACTCCACTATACCGAGAGTGTGTGATGGTATCGGGAAAATGACTAAGGATTTGCTCCAGCATGCAGGTTTTTCCTACACCGCTTTCTCCGATTATAGTTATACCACAACCCTTGGCCTGAAAATAACCAGTTCTAGGTTCAACTTCTGTACGCTCACCAACAGGGTAATGCAAATAATTCATTGTCGTAGGTGACAAAGGATTTTTTGCTGAATAACCCTCCTTGATAGCAATTTCAATTGCCCTGAAACAATCAAAGTATATTGGTAGTGGCTGCCTTAGAGCCTTCAGTCTGGTTAGATACTCCACTCTGTGGGAAGGCTCCAGCTTCATTTCATCTGAAGAATACGGTGGGTAATAGCTCAGCTCGTCAACTAAATCTTCGTCACACAGCTTAACTGGCAACGCTTCTATTAATGGATTACCACAATGCTCAGGAAGTATAGCCTTATTGTACTTCGCTTCTTCATGTCTCATTTATCGGAATCCTTTTTCCGCTTAAGTATAGATATTACTTTCTCTTTACGTTCTTCTGAAATACGAGAAATTGAGTCATCAGCAGATGTCAAATAATCATCGTGATCGATTTTCTCTTCGACTCTGGCATTACTTACATACTCCCTTCTTCTGTCTTTCATCCCTTTAATCTTGTCACTCTTTTTACCTAGCTTAGGCAACTCATTTACTTCTTGCTTTGCGGCCTCAACTATTGATTTTCTTCTGGCATGAGCTTCAACAGTTCGAGTTGATACTTGAGGCTTACCTTGCTCAAGCTTTTTCCAGTCTTTAAAGTACAAAACGTCTGCTTTGTGGCGCTCTTCGAAAATCGATGATCTTTTCATTAATTTACATCGAGTAAAGCCCTCTAAAGGCTGTAGTCGGACAAAAATGAATGAAGAGTTATCACTATCAATGAGTGCTTCCATTTTCGAGCGGCCGTAATTCCTTGCAATTGTTTTCCAGTCTTCAAACTCAGGTCTATCACACTCGTAGTACATATCATCATTGAGTCTGATTCCTTTACTTGTCATTGAGACATACTCTACAGGCAACAATTTTGCTCTTATCTCAGCTTCATCAGCTTTACTCAATGCATGTAAATGTTTGTTAAGATAAACATTCCAGTAGTTGAGAGGTGTAGGACTAAGCTGAGATTCGATCAGCAAAGTAGTTTGAGATGCCAGCGCATCAAGAGCTTTGCTGTTTTGTACGAGCACATCTTCAATAATCATCTGAGTCACTTCTTTCAGAGTAAACACTGCATCCATTCGTGGATCTTTATCACCTCGAATGTAGTTTGTTCCTCTAGTCGTACCCATCAGATCGTGAATTAGGTTTTCATTAAGAATATGAAACCTATGCTCTACCACTCCTTTTTTTTCAGCTCTATATGGTGGCGCAAAGCTCAAATGACCAATCAATGGAACAGCACGCTCCTCGGCATCTTTACATATAAACTCACCACGATCACATAACAGGCGCTGTGGTATATGCCGACAAGGCCAGTCTTCATCTTCAATTTCAATACCATAACGTGCACAAAAATATTTCTTTGAAGAAAAACTATTAACTAAAGCCTGACGACCAGCTTTCCATGATGCATACTCCATTGAAACATGAAGGCCTACAATCATACGGCTGACTTTGTCAATGACATAATATAAAGTTGGTCGCCCAATAACATGATTCCTGTTAAATTCTGATACAATATGAACATCAAGGACTGTGGCATCCAACTCGAAGTAACTTCCAGGAACTTCAGCGTGATCTGTGGTGGAGCCTCGAAGGCCGCGTTTATTTCTATCAAAGTCTCCACTACTTGTGCTTTTTTTGATAAATTCTGATTCAGGAATAAGCTTTTTCACCCAGTATCTAAATGATCTCAAGCTCGGCACTAGTGGAGATCTTGCATCTTTCTCTGCTTGTAGTATTTCGTCAGCGTAGAACTCATTCAGCATTTTTTTATAAATATGGCTTATAGCCATTGAGCGTCCCTTCAATGCGTATTTTTTAATAGCCTTAAGAAACTTTTGCTTGTCTTCTTCTGTGGCATTTTTTCCTGATGCTGTAATCATTCCAGGAGTTGATAGCTGCATTGGTGCACCGCGTTTTTTCAACCCTGCCAAACGAGGCTCTCCCGGGCCACCAGAGTTCTTATATGCTGGCAGTAATCCATTCACATCCTGGCCATATCGCCAGTATTGGTTAAGTATACGATAAAGTTTTTGAACATAAGTCCCTTTACTCTTGGCATGGGCTGGTATTATTTTACAGCGTTGAATAACCGCCACTTCGAATAAAAAATAAGGTTTATTCACTAACCCCTCAATTAATTCGAATTGATCATCCCTTCTCTTAATATATTCGCTCGGTATATCACCGTCACTTAACAGAAGATAAAAGGGAAGAGTAAAAGAAGATGGCTTAATATCCTTCTTTTCAACTCCGCTCAAAAAGACCTCGAAATCAACAGAAATCGGTTTTTTCAAACTAATACTTTCTGCCAAGTCAAATAGTATCAACACGCCATCTTCTTTATAACTTGCCAGCAAGCGATAAAGGCCATCACTTAGCCCATCAATATTACTCACATCCCAGACACTATTTATCTCAACCTGCATATAGCTTATCTCCTGCACGTTGATTGATACCCGTGACGTTCAATATCCCTGTATCTGTGATGGAGTTATTCAGTTCTATTAACACTAACTTTCTAGCGACAAGTGTTTTCAATAAAACCAAAGCGTCATCATGCTCAACGCTCAACTTTTCAACGAAAACATTGCACAGTGACTCAACAAATACTAGGCCCTCTGTGACAAACTCCAATGCTGCCAAAAGGAGCTCATCATCAAATTTCTTTCCTTGTCTGGTCGGCGAAGTTGCCCACTGAACATTTCTTGACTGTATTTTATTCATTTCAGTCATAGTGAAGATATGAAACGGCACTCCTTGCAACTCCCACCAGACTCTTTCTATATCAAGCTTTTCGGCAGTACGTTTATCATTAATTTTATTTTCTGGCTTTACGCTTATTGCTTCGTACCACGTTTTAAAACCATCAGAACAGGTAAGCAAAAAATCTGTGGTCATAACATTGAGGGTTTTCGTGCCGGGGACGATTGGATGCTTTACACCCAATACGCTGGAGATTTTCACTGATAAATCTAAAGGTAAAAGAGGAAATTGTTCACGAATATCAATAACAGAGTCAGAAAACTCTGCTAAATAGAAGAAGCAACTCTCGTGTTCAGAAAGGGTATGGTGCTCTCGCTTAGCTTTAAGCCCTTGAATTTTTGCACTATTTCCTTGTGAGGCAACATCCTGCACCCTTATCCAAGGCTTATAGCTATCTCTCTCACCCAAACCATAACGGTTTTTGAGTGCGCGCTTAAAGTCTTCCGTGGTCTGTAGCTTTCTTCGGCCAGCCAAGTGCTTAGCTCCGTTATGTCATCTTGGAGCTAAGTATAGAACAGTGTACAAACTTTATTGTCACAAACTGCGCTTGTGTACAAACTTTTTGTCTAGTGTACAAACTTTATTGTCAGTACACATCAGACCACCTGGCCGGCGACCCAGCCGGAGCTCCAGGCCCACTGAAAGTTGTAGCCCCCCAGCCAGCCGGTCACGTCCATTACCTCGCCGACGAAATACAGGTTGGGCACCTTTTTCGCCTCCATGGTTTTGGAGGACAGCTCGTCGGTGTCCACGCCGCCCAGGGTGACTTCGGCGGTGCGATAGCCCTCGGTGCCGCCCGGGCGCAACGACCACTCGGCCAGCAGCGTCTCGATGGCCGCCAGCTCCTTCGGGGTGTACTGCTTGAGCGGCTTGCTGGTGAGCTCCTCACGGGCCAGCAGCGCCTCCACCAGCCGCTTGGGCAGATACCGTGCCAGCCAGGTTTTCAGCTCCTGATTGGGGCTTTCCGCCACCCCTTGCGCCAGGCAGCCCGCCGGCAGCAGCTCAAACTTCACCCGTTCGCCCGGCTGCCAGTAGGACGAGATCTGCAGCACCGCCGGCCCGGACACGCCTCTGTGGGTGAACAGCAGGTTTTCGGCGAAGCGGGTGCCGTCCTCGCTTTCGGCCACCACCGGCAGGCTGACCCCGGCCAGGGGCTCGAGGGTCTGCTTGTCTTCCGGCTGCAGAGTGAAGGGCACCAGACCGGCCCGCGTGGGCAGCACCTTGAGGCCAAACTGCTCCGCCAGCCGGTAACCGAAGGGCGAGGCACCGATCTTGGGCATGGACAGGCCACCGGTGGCCACCACCAGCGACTGGCAGCTGTCTTCTTCGCCGGCCGTGGCCACGCGAAAGCCGTCACCCAGCCGGTCCACTTCCAGGATCTCGGCCCTGAGCCGTATGGTCACGCCGGCGTCATCGCACTCTTTTACCAGCAGATCGACGATGTCCTGCGCCGAGTCATCGCAGAACAGCTGCCCCAGGGTCTTTTCGTGCCAGGCGATGCCGTGCTTGTTGACCAGGGCGATAAAGTCCCACTGGGTGTAGCGGGCCAGCGCCGATTTCACAAAATGGGGGTTGGCGCACAGATAGGCGCCAGGCTCCACGTGGTAATTGGTGAAGTTGCAGCGGCCGCCTCCCGACATCAGGATCTTGCGGCCGATGCGCTTGCCGTGATCCAGCACCAGCACCCGGCGGCCCCGCCTGCCGGCCTCGGCGGCACACATCAGGCCGGCGGCGCCGGCACCGATCACGATTACATCCCAGGCCTGCATGGCATTTCCTCAATCATGGCAAAAGGCGCATTTTACCCGCCGCGCCGCCGTCCCGCTATGTTGGCCGGCGGGGCTGGGGGTATAATTGCGGCCATGAGCGACTTCGCCCCCCACTTCGAACGACTGAGCGGCCTGCTGGCACGCCATTGCGGCGACTGGCAGCGGCTGCCCTTTGCCTGCCGCACCCTGCCCTGGCCCGAGCTGGCGCCGGTGCTTGACGCCCTTTCCGAGTCCGAGCTAGACGCCCTGGAAAACAACCCCGAGGCGGCTCTTGGCCTGCTGGCCCCTTATCGTCCCGAGATCACGGCGGAGCAACACTGGCCGGTGGCCGAGCTGAAGCGGGCCAGTGATTACGCCACGCCCCGCTGGAGCAACGGCATTCCCGGCCGCAAATGGGCGCAGATACGGGACTTTGCCGCCAACATCACCACCCGACACTCCATTCTGGAATGGTGCGCCGGCAAGGGCCATCTGGGCCGGCTGCTGGCCCTGGAGCAGGGGCAGGCGGTCACCAGCCTGGAGTGGAACGCCGACCTGTGCCGGCAGGGCGAGGCACTCGCAGGCCGGCTAGGCCTGGAGCACCGCTTTTACTGCGGCGACGCCCTGGCCCCCGAGGCCGCCCGGCTGTTTGAACCGGCGCAGCAGGCGGTAGCCCTGCACGCCTGCGGCGAGCTGCACCTGCGCTTTCTCGAACATGGCACCGCCGCCGGCACCCAGGCGCTGGCGCTGTCGCCCTGCTGCTACCACCTGATCGACGGCGAGCACTATGCGCCGCTGTCGGCGGCCGGCCGCCGGGCCGGACTGACCTTGAGCCGCCACGATCTGCGCCTGCCGCTGCAACAGCAGGTGACCGGCGGCGAACGGGTGCGCCGGCTGCGCCATACCGAACTGACCTGGCGGCTGGCCTTTGACGAGCTGCAACGGGAGCTCACCGGGTGTGACCACTACCTGCCGCTGCCGGCCTTTCCCAAGCAGTTGCTGAGCGGCGACTTTACAGCCTTTGCCCGCTGGGCCTGCGAGAAAAAGGGGCTGGCCATGCCCGCCCACATTCACAGCGAGCACTGGCTCGCCGCCGCCGAGTCCCGCCGGCTGCTGGTCAAACGTATCGAGCTGGTGCGCCACCTCTACCGCCAGCCGCTGGAGCTGTGGCTGTTGCTGGACCGGGCCCTGTTTCTGGAAGAGCGGGGCTACCGGGTGATCCTCGGCACCTTTACCGAACAGGCCAACACCCCCCGCCGCTATCTTATTCAGGCGCATCGTCGCCCCTGACACCAAGGACAGGAGACTGCAATGCAAAACCAGGTACGCTTCATTCCCCCCACCGCCTTTGAGCTGCTGATGATGGTGCTGTCCATCGTCTCCCTGGTGGCCATAGTGCTGCATCAGTTCGGCCCCTTTAACGCCGCCGAAAAGGAGTTGCTGCTTTACCTGGACACCGGCATCTGCGTGATTTTGCTCAGCCACTTTTTCTACGGCCTGATCCGCGCCCACGACAAGAAACGTTTTCTCAAGGTGCACTGGATCGACTTTATCGCCTCCATTCCGGCCATCGACGTGCTGCGCTACGGCCGGATCTTTCAGGTGCTGCGGGTGTTGCGCATGCTGCGGGTGGCCAACCAGGTCATTCGCCATCTGCTGAGAAACAGCGGCAGCACCATGATGGCCACCATGCTGTTGATCCTGGTGGTGGTGATCAGCGGCAGCGCCATCGCCATTCTGATGACCGAAGCCGGCAACCCCGACTCCAACATTGAAACCGCCGAAGACGCCCTCTGGTGGGCCCTGGTTACCATTTCCACCGTGGGCTACGGTGATTACTATCCGGTGACCACCGCCGGGCGCATTATTTCGTCGGTGGTGATCTTTGCCGGTGTCAGCCTGTTTGCCGGCATCTCCGGCCTGGTGGCCTCGGCGGTGCTCAGCCCCAGAACCGAAGAGCAGCAGGAAGCGGTGGAAAGCGAAGAAAAGGAAGTACAGCAGCAACTGGGGGCGCTGCGGGCGGAAGTGGCTTCGCTCAGGGAAGAAATTCACTCGCTCAGAACCGTGCTCGGCCGGCACCGTCCCTGAGCCAGCGGAAATCGATATAGACTTTATGATACTTGTACCAATCCGGTCCTCTGGCCTATGCTGGCGAAGTTGCAAAACTTTCGTTCAGCTCACGGTTTGTTAACTAACGGATTGATAGGGTTCATAAAAAAGGAGAGCTTCCATGACCGAGCCGTACCAGTACAAACACATCCTTGCCGCGGTCGACATGACCGAGAAAAACCGCAAGGTGATCGCCAAAGCGGTGGACCGGGCCCGGGCCAACAACGCCAAGCTGTCGGTGATCCATGTCGACGTCGACCTCAAGGACCTCTACACCGAAATGATCGACATCGACATCGACAATATTCAGGATCAGGTGGTGGCCGACGCCAAGCAGCGGCTGGAAGACTACCTGGCCGGGGTGGACTATCCCATCGAGAAAAAACTGGTGATCTGCGGCGATCTCACGCTGAAAGTGAACGAAGCGGTCGAGCAGCACGGAGTTGACCTGCTGATCTGCGGTCACGAGCAAAGCTTCTGGAGCCTGCTCACCTCCTCCGCCCGCCAGCTGATGAATACCGTGCCCTGCGACCTGCTGGTGGTCCCCCTGCCCAAGAGTTAATTCGCCTCCCCGGGCGGCGGCTGGCCGCCCGTTTCCCCCAACAGCCGACGAAACCACACCAGTGCCGGGTCGAACTCGGTGAGCGGGTGCTGGGCCAGCACATAGGTGCTGTGCAGGGGCTCGCTCAGGCGGTGCGCCTGCAACGGATAGTAGTAACACAGATCCCGCCCGATCAGCTCCGGTACCACCGCCAGATAACGCCCGGTGGCCAGCAGCCGGGGCAGGGCCTCAAAGCTGGGCACCCACACGCCGATGTGCCGCGCCAGTCCCTTGTCGCTGAGCCAGCCTTCCACCAGGGTCTGGTTATGGCCCCAGTTGGAGGTAGACACATGGCTCCAGCTCACCAGCTGCGCCGGCTCAAGCACCCCGGGCAGACCGCTGTCCTTTGCCGACAGGCACACCATGGGGTTTTTAAACCAGGTGTCGGTGAGCAGCCGCGGCGACAGATGATCGGCCCCGGCAAAACTCACCACCAGATCCAGTTCGGCCCGGGCCAGCAGGTCTTCATAATCGGTGTTGACCAGCTCGCTCACCGCCAGCCGGCAGCCCGGCGCCTTGCGGTGCAGCAGCTCCACCAGTTGCGGCACCACGCCATGCTCAATGGACGAGGGCACCGCCAGCCGAAAGGTGCGCCGGGAGCGCTGTGGCTCAAAGCCCGCCGACTGGCGCACCCCCTGCTCCAGCAGGGCCAGGGCCTGGCGCACCGGAGTGGCGAGAGCCTGGGCGCGGTGGGTAGGCCGCATTTCCTTGCGGGTCATCACGAACAGCGGATCGTCCAGGGCCTGACGCAGCCGCCCCAGGGCATGGCTGACCGTGGACTGGGACAGGTTGAGCCGCTCCGCCGCCCGGGTGACGTTGCGGCTTTGCATCAGCACATCGAACACCCGCAGCAGGTTCAGATCCAGACGCTGGAACAGGTTATCCATCGATATTCACCATACCTTTATGACGACAATTCATTTTTACCATAAGCGCGCCGGCCATAGAATGCCGGCCATCGAGTTTAACGTCGGCGTGGTGATTAAGCGTCTTGATGACGGTTCGATAGAACACGGTTTGGGCATGGTGGCATCATGGGGGGTACTGCCTGTCTCGGGTCGCGCAAGCGGCACGAAAAACGAACGGTTCATGATCGGGCAATCCTGTTTACCACGCTGACAACCTCTTCGGGCTGAGTGTTGATACACGAGCCCTGCAAGTTCTGCGTGTGGTGTTGAACCACTTTTGTTTGGGGACGTCATTCTCTCCTTTATGACAAACCTGCTATTGGTCCCGGGCCGGCGCATTGCGCCGGCTTTTTTTATGGCCGCTTTTTGCCGGTCCTCGCTGGATCGTCCCCGGTGTTTACGCCATCATGGCGCCCTCGCGTTTACCACTGGTTATCCTTCACCCATGTCTTATCTGGTTTTTGTCACCCTGTTGTGGGCCTTTTCCTTCAGCCTGATCGGCGTATATCTGGCCGGCGCCGTGGACAGCTACTTCTCGGTACTGACCCGCGTTGCCCTCGCCGCCCTGCTGTTTGCGCCGTTTCTGCGCTGGCGCCAGCCGCCCCGGCTGGCCGCCGGTCTGATGCTGTGCGGCGCGCTGCAACTGGGCATCATGTATTTGTTCTACTACCAGTCGTTTTTGCTGCTGACGGTGCCGGAAGTACTGATCTTCACCGTACTGACGCCGGTGTATGTCACCCTGGTGTACGACCTGCTGCACCGGCGCTTTCGCCCCGGCTACCTGTTTACCGCCGTGCTGGCGGTACTGGGGGCGCTGGTCATTCGCCTTGACGGCCTGACCAACGACTACCTGCTCGGCTTTGTGGTGGTACAGGGCGCCAACCTCTGCTTTGCCCTCGGCCAGGTGGGCTACAAGGTGCTGCTGGAACGCTACCCGTCGGTCGAGCCCCAGCACCACCGCTTTGGCTATTTCTACCTGGGGGCGCTGCTGGTGGTGACGCCGGCCTGGCTGGTGCTGGGTAGCGACCGGTATCCCGCCACGTCGCTGCAATGGGGCATATTGCTGTGGCTGGGGCTGGGCGCTTCCGGGCTGGGCTACTTTCTGTGGAACAAGGGCGCCACCCGGGTGAACGCCGGCGCCCTGGCGATCATGAACAACGCCCTGGTGCCCGCCGGCCTGCTGGTAAACCTGCTGATCTGGAACCGGGACGCCGATCTGCCCCGGCTGGCCCTGGGCGGGGGCATTATTCTGGCCTCGCTGTGGCTGAACGAGGCCTGGATCAAGGTTTCGCAACCGGCGCCGGGCGAGTAGGGCGCGCGGTCACAAAATCGGCATTTGTCGTCCCGCCGGGCATGGCTTTTGGCAACAGGCTCCTTACACTGAACAGCATAAAAAACGTGCGAGGAGAGCATCATGTTCAAGGGCATCTTACTGGAAGAATCCGGCAAACAGACTCACGCCAGCCTGCAGCGCCTGAATGAGCACCAGCTCACCACCGGCGATGTGCTGGTCAAAGTGGATTACTCCACCCTCAACTACAAGGACGCCCTGGCCATTACCGGCAAGGGCAAAATCGTGCGCAACTGGCCCATGGTGCCGGGCATCGACTTTGCCGGCACCGTGCTGTCGTCGGACAACCCCGCCTACCGCATTGGTGACGAAGTGCTGCTCACCGGCTGGGGCGTGGGCGAGCAGACCTGGGGCGGGCTGGCGGAAAAGGCCAGCGTCAAGGCCGACTGGCTCATTCCCCTGCCCGCGGGCATGAGCGCCAAGCGCGCCATGGCCATTGGCACCGCCGGCTTTACCGCCATGCTGGGCGTCATGGCGCTGGAGCAGGCCGGCGTGAAACCGGGTCAGGGCCCGGTGCTGGTGACCGGCGCCACCGGTGGCGTGGGCTCCATTGCGGTGCGGCTGCTGGCCAAAGCCGGTTACGAGGTGCATGCCTCCACCGGACGCCCCGAGCATGGCGACTGGCTGAAACGCCTGGGCGCCCACACCATCATCGACCGCATTCAGCTCGATCAGGAGCCGGCGGCGCTGGAGTCTCAACACTGGGCCGGCGCCATCGACGCCGTGGGTGGTCGTACTTTGGCGCGCATTCTCAGCCAGACCCGCATGTACGGCGCCGTGGCCGCCTGCGGCCTGACCGGCGGCGTGGCCCTCCACACCACCGTGATGCCCTTTATTTTGCGCGGCGTGCAGTTGCTCGGCATCAACTCGGTGCATATTCCGAAGGAAAAGCGCATCGCAGCCTGGCAGCGGGTACATGAAAGCCTGCCGGTCAATTACGAAAACGAAGTCAAAGAGCTGACCCTGGAGCAGGTGATCGACGCCGCCCACGACATGGTGGCCGGCAAGCCAGTGGGCCGGGTGGTGGTTCAGCCCTGATGATGGATAAAGCCTGATGCTCACTCCCGCATATCACCACGTCACTCCCGCGAGGGCGGGTGTCCATGCGTATCTTCAGGCAAAATCAAGTTTTCAGACAAGTGCACCATGCCCTGGATGCCCGTCTACACGGGCATGGCGGTAATTCAATGCCCAAAGAGCCCGCCCGGGCTCTTTTTTATGGCCATACTCAAGCCCGGAAAAAAGTGTTATAAAGTAACAAATCCAGCCATTCCGTCTTCGTTATGCACACCGCCATTCCCACTCACCTTGTCATGGGCTTTCTCGGCACCGGCAAAACCACCCTGTTGCGTCATCTGCTGGCCCACAAGCCCGAGCATGAACGCTGGGCCATTCTGGTCAACGAGTTTGGCGAGGTGGGCATAGACGGCGCCCTGCTGACCGATCAGGGCGCCCTGGTCAAGGAAATTCCCGGCGGTTGCCTGTGCTGCGTGGCCGGGCTGCCGTTTCAGATTGGCCTGAACGCCCTGCTGCACAAGGCCCGGCCCGACCGGCTGCTGATCGAGCCCACCGGCCTGGGCCACCCCAGCCGGGTGATGGACATTCTCACCAACGAGCATTACCGGGAAATACTGAGCCTGGAGGCCGCCTTTTGCCTGATCGATCCGCGCCAGTGGAGCGATGCCCGCTACCGGGAGCATGAAACCTACCGGGATCAGCTGGCCCTGGCCGACGTGGTGGTGGCCAACAAAACCGATCTGTGCAGCGAGGCCGAGCTGGCCCGGCTGCGGCAGGAGATAAGCGACATCCAGCCGCCCAAGGCCGCGCTGGTGGAAACCGAGCAGGGCCGGCTCGACACCGGCTGGCTGCAACAGCCCCACGACCCCGGACGCCGGGCCGCCCATCCCCAGGCCCACGCCGGCAAGGCCGAGCGCCCGCGGCTGGCGGCCCACGAGCCCAGGCTCAGCCGGGGCCAGCCCTGGCGGCGCTATGCCAACCACGGCGACGACCATTTTTCCCTGGGCTGGCGCTTTCTCGACGAAGTGATCTTCGATCTGGCGGCGGCGCGCGCCTTTTGCGAGACGCAAAAGGTGGCCCGGCTCAAGGCGGTACTGCGCACCGAAGACGGCTGGTGGGCCTTTAACCAGACCGACCGGTTGAGCGTATATCGTCTCGCTCCGCAGAAAGAGAGCCGCATAGAGCTGATTGATGCCTCTCCTCTGGCCATGGCCCGCCTGCATGAACAGCTGATGAAAACGGTAACTTATCTACCTGCTTCATAAAACTGTCACCCCAATGTCTTAATCTGCCGGCCTTTGTCACGGTGAGGGATGGGCCGCATGAGGGTATCGCTGTTTTCGTTGTTGTCGTCGCTGGGACTGATGCTGCTGGCATTGCTGCTGGCGGTGGCCTTTTATACCGGAGACCGGCAACTCAAGCAGGGCGAGCACGACCGGGCCGAGCTGGAGCAACTGCGCCGCAACGCCAACATCGACCTCTACCGCACCATTTCCGCCTACCTCGCCGAGGGCGACGCCAGCCTGCTGACCGATGCCGGACAGCAGCTCACCACCCTGGCCGAAACGCTTGCACATATCGAGGGTGGCGAACCGGCCCGCCAGGCGGTAGCCACCCTGCACCGGCAACTGACCCACGACTTTCGCGAAGCGGGCAAGCTCTCGGGCAACAGCCAGCAACTGCTGCAACACGCCGAGCAGGAGCTGACCGACCAGTTGCGCGCCCTGGCCCGCTACGCCAGCACAGAACACAGCCTGGCCGGCCGCTACCAGACCCTGGTGGCGGAAATGCTGGCATCCTTGCCCCGCCTGGTGCACCTGCGCCAGGACTACATGAACGAGGGCGACGACAAGCTCAAGCAAAGCCTCGACTTTCAGCTGGCCGAGCTGAACAAGCTGGGTGACCAGCTCGGTGCCCTGCCCCCGCTCGGCATCTACCAGACCCCGGAGGTGGACGAGTTCGCCCTGCGCCGGCCCAAACCGGTGGAAGTGGGTGAGGGCCCCCGGCGGGAGCTGCAAAGCCTGCTGCGCCGCTACCCCAAGGAGCTGGCCAATACCCAGGCCGGGCTGACGCAGCGCACCCAGGCCGCCGCCGCCCTCAGTGCCGGCCTCCATGATATCGAGCAGCGGCTCGACGCCCTGGTGGCCGAGCGGGAAGCGGCCCGCCAGCACACCTATGACCGGCTCAGCCTGGTGCTGCTGGGACTGTGCTCGGCGCTGCTGCTGTTCGCCCTGCTCAGTTACCTGTTCCAGCGCGGGCTGGTGGTGCGCCGGCTCAATCAGCTGCGCAACGCCTTTGGCCAGTTACTGCACAACGGCGAGCTCACTCCTCTGGCGGTTACCCATCCCAACAGCGAGCTGGGCCAGATTGCCGCCAGCTTCAACGGCCTGCTGGAACGACTGCAGCACCAGCAGCGGCAGCGCGCCGAACAACTGCAACAGGTGTCGGCGGCGCTGGAAGGCATGATCGAAGAGGTGCAGGACATTCAGCAGCACACACGGAACAACGACGGCACCCTGCAAAACAGCCTGGCCATGGTGGCGGAGCTGAACCGGCTTACCGAGCAAATGCGCCAGGCCAGCGACGACATTGCCCACACCGCCCGCGACAACCTGCAGGCCATGGACATCAGCCGCAAACAGGTGGAGCAGCTGGCCCACAGCGCCGGCGACAGCCGCCAGGCGGCGCTCACCGGCCGGCAGTCCCTGGCCAGCCTGGGCCGCTCGGTGGACGATGCCGCCGCCATTATCGGGGTAATTCGCCAGATTGCCGAGCAGACCAACCTGCTGGCGCTCAATGCCGCCATTGAGGCGGCCCGGGCCGGAGAGCACGGCCGCGGCTTTGCGGTGGTGGCCGACGAGGTGCGCAAGCTGTCGGGCCACACTCAGGGGTCGCTGGAAGAAATCGCCGACATCATGGAGCGGCTGCGGCTGTCCAGCAACGAGCTGAGCGGCACCATCGATCGCATGATGCAGGCGGCGGAAGATCAGCACCAGCAAACCCAGACCCTGCTGGAAGTCACCGAGCAGGTCAGCGCAACCTCGCGGGCCACCACCTCGGTGGCGGAGCAGGGCGCCGGTCATGCCGACAGCCAGGCCGGCGAGCTGGGCCGCTTTATGGCGCTGATGGACGAACTCAAGACCCGCTCCGCCGAGGTCTCGGACCGGGCCGAACAGGTCACCGGCCATATTCGTCATCAGGCCGGCACCATTACCCGGCTGCTGGGCCCGGCTTAAAGCCTGTTCAGCGGCACCCTGAGGTAACGGCGACCCCGCTGGTCCGCCCCGGGCAGGTGCCCGGCGCGAATATTGACCTGAATGGACGGCAACATCAGCCGGGGCACCGCCAGACTGGCGTCGCGCTCGGTGCGCAGCTTGACAAAGGCGGCCTGGCCGACGCCGTCGCGCACATGGATATTGCCCTGCTTCTGGGCCGCCACCGTGGTACGGCAGGCGTGCTCCCGGCCCGCCGGCGGGTAGTCGTGGCACACATAGATATCGGTGCTTTCGGGCAGTGCCAGCAGGCGCTGAATGGACCGATACAGCCGTTCGGCGCTGCCGCCGGGAAAGTCGCAGCGGGCGGTGCCCACGTCGGGCATAAACAGGGTATCGCCCACAAACACCACCTGCTCGTTCACCACATAGGCGATGTCCGCCGGGGTATGGCCGGGCACGTGCAGCACGCGCACGCTCAGCTCGCCCACCGCAAAGGATTCACCGTCGGCAAACAGGTGATCAAACTGACTGCCGTCGGCCGGCAGCTCCTGCTCCAGGCCAAACACCTCCTGAAACATGCCCTGCACCGCGCAAATGTGCTCGCCAATGGCGATGCGCCCGCCCAGTTGCTGCTGCATGAAGGGCGCCGCCGACAGGTGATCGGCATGGGCGTGGGTTTCCAGAATCCAGTCCAGGGTCAGCCGCTGCCCGCGAATAAAGTCCACCAGCCGCCGGGCGCCGGCGGTGCCGGTGCGCCCCGAGTGGTAGTTGAAGTCCAGCACCGGATCGATCACCGCCGCCCGGCCACCGGGCCGGTCGTAGAGCACATAGCTGAAGGTTGCGCTGTCCCGATCCAGAAAGGCCTGCACACAAGGCTGGTTCATGGCGGTCTCCCGTGACGCACAAACATTAGAGTTATCTAATTCATAGCATTCACCACGGCGACCGGCCAGTTTTCCGCCGTCTACAGGGCTGCCTTCACATACAGATCAAAACGGTTGTTCTTGCTGGCGATCTGCGCCGAGGGTCTGGTGTCGGCAAGAAAGCCGGCGTAGTCGGGACGCTTCACCACCACCCGGGCCCGGGCCAGCGCCAGCGCCGGCGCCAGCAGGGCATCGGCATCGAGGTCCGCTCCCACCAGGGAGTGAAACACCCGCATCTCCTTTTTCACCAGCGCCGCCTTTTTCTTGTGGGGAAACATGGGGTCGAGATAGACCACATCCGGCTGCTCGGAGATGTCACCCAGACCCAGGCCAAAGGGCAGCAGTTGCAGCCGCTGCCGCACCCAGGGGCCGATCTCTGCGTCGGCGGCGGCCCGGCGCAGGCCGTCCTCCAGCAGGGCGTGCACCACCGGGTGGCGCTCGCACAGGGTTACGGTGCAGCCCAGCGAGGCCAGCACAAAGGCGTCCCGCCCCAGCCCGGCGGTGCCGTCCACCACGTGCGGGTTATGGCCGTGCTTGAGCCCCACCGCCCGGGCTATGGTCTGGCCCCGGCCGCCGCCGAACTTGCGCCGGTGCGCCGCCGCACCTTCCACAAAGTCCACAAACACCGCGCCCAGCCTGGGTTCGTCGAGCTTGCGCAGCTCCAGCCGGTCCTCGGTGAACACCAGGGCAAAGGGGGCGGCGGCGGTGACGCCACTCAGGCGCGCACACAGGGCATCGGCCTCGGCGGCCAGGTCAGGATCCTGCAGCTCAATCTGCAGCGGATACGGTGTGTCCGGCATAGGACTCCAGAAAAATCAGCAGTTCACGAAGGGGCATGGGTTTGGCGATCAGGTACCCCTGCAGAAAATGACAGGGCTGGGTCGACAGGTAGGCGGCCTGGGCCTGGGTTTCCATGCCCTCGATCACCACCTTCATGCCAAGGTCGCCGATAATGCGCAAAATGCCTTCCAGCAGCAAGCCGTCTTTCTGATTGCCGGGCAGGTAATCGATAAAGCTCTTGTCGATCTTGACCATGTCGATGGGAAAGGCGCGCAGGTAGTTGAGCGCCGAGTAGCCGGTGCCGAAATCATCAATGGCAATGCGACAGCCGGCCCGGCGCAGGGCGCCAATGCGCTCCAGGTGATGTTCGTTGCCCTGCATGAACAGGGACTCGGTGATCTCGAAAATAATCTGCCGGGGCGAAAGTCCGTGGCGCTCGATAATCGACAGCCATTCGTCACCGTCCAGCCCCAGGCTCTGAAACTCCAGGCTGGAGCGGTTGATGGCCATGTGCAATTCATGGCCGGCCTGTTGCAACCGGCGCAAATCGGCACAGGCCCGGTTCAGCACCCAGTCGCCCAGGGCCTGCACCATGCCGCTTTCTTCCGCCACCGGCACAAACTCCACCGGCGAAATGGGGCCCAGCTCCGCATGCTGCCAGCGCACCAGGGCTTCCAGCTTGCTGACCCGGCCGGTGGCGGTGTCGACGATGGGCTGGTAATGCAGGCGCAGGCCACCCTGGCGAATGGCCTCGGTCAGATCGTGCTGCAGGCGAATGCGCCGGCTCTGGCTGCGGTTCAGCCGGTCGTCATACAGGGCCAGCGGCTCTTTTTTTTGCTTGGCGCCAAACAGCGCCTGCTCGGCATGCTGCAGCAGGCTTTCGGCATCCTTTTCATCGATGCCGGGCCAGAGTGCGCCCCCAAGGGTGGCGTCCACATACAGTTGCTGCTCGGCCATCAGCAACGGCCGGGCCAGGGCGCTCAGCACATGGCGGCCAAAAATGCGCGCCTGGCGGTGATGCACTATGCCCGGCACCAGCAGCGCGAATTCGTCGCTGCCGATGCGGGCCAGGTAATCGCCGCTGCGCAACCGGCCACGCAGCCGCGCCGCCACCTCCTGCAGCACCCGGTCGCCCACCCTGTGGTTCATGGCGTTGTTGAACAGGCGAAAGTTGTTGATGTCGAGGATCATCAGCGCAAAGGGCTCGCTCAGCCGGCAGTGACGGGCCAGCCGCTGCTGAAAGCTGGCCCGGTTGGCCAGCCCGGTGAGACAGTCCTTTTCCTCCGGCGGCGCGCCCTGATCCACGGCGTCGGGCTGGCCCATGTCGCTGAACACCGCCACATAGCGCACCGTGCCGCCCGGCCCGTACAGCGAGCTGATACGCAGCCGCTCGGGATAGACCTGGCCGTTGCTGCGCCGGTTCCACACCTCCCCCTGCCAGCGGCCCTGCTCGTTCAGATCCCGGTTCATGTGGCGGTAAAACCCCCGGCTGTGCAGGCCCGAGCGCAGCAACGACGGATAGCTGCCCCGCACTTCGGCTTCCCGGTAGCCGGTGACCCGTTCAAAGGCCGGGCTGACCTGCTCGATGCGGCTGTTGCCGTCACAGATCATCACCCCTTCCGGCTGCTCGGGCGCCGGAATAAAGCGCAGGCTCACTCCCCGGGGTGCCGTGGCCCGGGGGCGCAGGCTGGCCACAATGCCCATCAGGCACAGGGGCGCCCCCTGCTCGTCCCGCACCAGGGTGAGCTGGCTTTCGCCCAGCAGCAGCTGGCCATTGGGATGCAGGTAATGCTTTTCCATCACCGCCATGCCCAGCTCCGGCTCGTCTGCCAGCCGGCGGTACAGGCGCCGGGTTTCCGGCCAGTCTTCGCCCAGGCTGAACTCCCGCAGGGAGCGCCCCTGCATGGCGGGCGCCGCCTGCCCGGCCAGGCGCTCTATGGCCCGGTTGGTCCACTCCACCACGCCGTCGGGGGTGGCGCGCACCAGCGGCAGCGGAAAATAGTCAAACAGCGGCAGCCGCGTCAGCGCCTGCCGGGCCCGGTCGGGATGGGTAAACACAGAGGCAAAAAAGCCCAGCCAGGCCCCCTTGGGCAAACGCACGTGGCGCTGGCGCCGAAACAGGATCAGGGCGTAATCCGGATACAGGGCAGACAGCGACAGCAACTGACCGGAGCCCATGCGCAGGGCCCGGCACTGAGGGTAGCCCAGGCGCTGAAAGGGCCGCTCGCTCCGGGTGAACAGGGGTTCGTCGGGCAGGGGCATGCCGGCGGCCAACCGCGGCTGCCACCCTTCCCCCTGGCGCCGGCACAACAGCACACCATCGGCCAGGCGCTGCTCCACCAGCTGGCTCAGGCACCAAAGGTTAAACCAGGACGATACCCCGTATTCCATTGTTGTATCTCATTCGTAAATGGCAGCATCCATTTTGCCTGCATAAGCCCACAGTGGCCAGTGAACAAAAAAGGTGGCCAGCGCCACCTTTCGATCCCAACTGCCTCAGGCGGAAATACCCGAGTGCCGCAACAGGGCGTCTATGCTCGGCTCGCGACCGCGGAACTGGCGGAACAGCTCCATCGGCTCCTTTGCCCCCCCCTGCTCGAGAATGGCGTGCAGAAAGTCCCGGCCGGTTTTGGCACAGAATATCCCTTCCTCCTCAAACCGGGAGAAGGCGTCGCTCGACAGCACCTCGGCCCACTTGTAGCTGTAGTAGCCCGCCGCGTAGCCACCGGCGAAGATGTGAGAAAAGCCGTGCTGAAAACGGTTGAAGGCCGGCGGCGTGAGCACCGCCACCTTGCTGCGCACCTCGTCGAGAATGGCCTGCACCCGGCCCGGCTCGGCGGCCCGAGCGTCCATGTGCAGACGGAAGTCGAACAGGGCAAATTCCAGCTGGCGCAGCATCATCAGCGCCGAATGGTAGTTGCGCGCCGCCAGCATGCGCTCCAGCAGTTCGGCGGGCAGCGGCTCGCCGGTCTGGTAATGGCCGGAGATAAAGGCCAGCGCCTCGGGCTGCCAGCACCAGTTTTCCAGAAACTGGCTGGGCAGTTCCACCGCATCCCAGGCCACGCCGTTGATGCCGGCCACGCCGGCCACGTCCACCCTGGTCAGCATGTGGTGAATGCCGTGACCGAACTCGTGGAACAGGGTCAGCACCTCGTTATGGGTAAACAGTGCCGGCTTGTCGCCCACCGGGCCATTGAAGTTGCAGGTGAGGTAGGCCACCGGCTTTTGCAGGGTGCCGTCTTCCCGGTAGCGGCGGCCGATGCAGTCGTCCATCCAGGCGCCACCACGCTTGTTGGCCCTGGCGTAGAGATCCAGGTAAAAGCTGCCGCGCAGCTCGCCGGTTTCATCGAAAATATCGAAAAAGCGCACGTCCGGGTGCCACTCTTCCACCCCGAAGCGCTCCACCACCTTGATGCCGAATAACCGTTTTACGGTTTCGAACAGGCCGTGCACCACCTTGTTCTCGGGGAAATAGGGGCGCAGCTCCTCGTCGGAGATGGTGTATTTGTGCTGCTTGAGCTTTTCGCCGTAGTAGCTGAGATCCCAGGCGTTGAGCTCGGTCACGCCGTGCTGATCCCGGGCATAGTCGCGCAGCTCGGCCAGCTCGGCCTGCCCTTGCGGGTAACTGCGTTCGGCCAGCTGCTCGAGAAAGTCCAGCACCTGCTGCTCGCTGTCTGCCATCTTGGTGGCCAGCGACACCTGGGCGTAATTGTCAAAGCCCAGCAGCCCGGCCAGCTCCTGGCGCAGGGCCAGGGTTTCCTCGATGATGGCGGTGTTGTCGAACTCGCCGGCATTGGGGCCCTGATCGGAGGCGCGGGTGGTAAAGGCGTAGTACATTTCCTCGCGCAGGGCGGCGTTGTCGGCGTACATCATCACCGGTAGGTAGGACGGAATATCCAGGGTGAATACCCAGCCGTCCAGCTCCCGGGCCCTGGCCTGGGCTTCGGCGGCGGCCAGAGCCGACTCGGGCAGACCGGCCAGCTCGGCCTGGTCGGTAACGTGCTTGTACCAGGCCTGGGTGGCATCGAGCACCCGGTTGGCAAAAGTGGACGACAGCTCCGACAGCCGCGCCTGAATTTCGCCAAAGCGGCGCTTTTGCTCCGCTTCCAGGGCGATGCCCGACAGGCGGAAGTCGCGCAGGGTGTTGGCCACTTCCTTTTGCTGGGCCAGGCTCAGCTTTTTGAAGTCGTCCCGGTTGGCCAGGCTCTGGTAGGCTTCAAACAAGCCCTGATGCTGCCCCATCCAGGTGTGATATTCCGACAACAGCGGCAAACAGGACTCATAGGCCTGGCGCAACGCCTCGCTGTTCATCACGCTGTTGAGGTGGCTCACCGGCGACCAGATGCGGCTGAGGTGATCGTTCACTTCCTCCAGCGGCGCCACCAGGTTGTCCCAGGTGAACTCTTCGTTTCGGGCCAGCACGGTTTCCACCCGTTTTTTACAATCCGCAATGGCGTGCTCCACGGCCGGCTTTACGTGTTCCGGCTTGATCTGGCTGAACGGCGGCAGGCCGTCCATGGTGAGAAGCGGATTTGTCATGGTCCTTTACCTCTTGTTGTTTTGGCCATCGTGCTGCTCTCCGGCAGCCGAGGGAATACCCCCTAACATGGTGATAATGACAAGAATGTTCAAGCCTTTACTGCCCCTGCCCTGCACTTGACCGGCGAACCGGCGATTTGTTGACCACCCTTGCCGGCATCACTTGAGGTACAATCGCTCAACGGCTTTGAACGAACCTTCACCCACGGAGCAAACTTATGGCACAGCATTTCGACTATATCGCCATCGGCGGCGGCAGCGGCGGCATCGCCTCCGCCAACCGGGCGGCCATGTACGGCAAGAAAGTGGCCCTGATCGAAGCCAAGGATCTGGGCGGCACCTGCGTCAACGTGGGCTGCGTGCCCAAGAAGGTGATGTGGCACGGCGCCCAGGTGGCCGAGGCCATCAAACTCTATGCCGCCGACTACGGCTTTGACGTGGAGCTCAAGGGCCACGACTGGAGCACCCTGGTGAAAAGCCGCCAGGCCTACATCGGCCGTATTCACCAGTCCTACGACCGGGTGCTGGGCAACAACAAGGTCACGGTGATCAAGGGCTTTGCCCGCTTCAAGGACGCCCATACCGTGGAAGTGAACGGCGAAGAATATAGCGCCGACCATATTCTCATCGCCACCGGCGGCGAGCCCATTATTCCCAACATTCCCGGCGCCGAGCACGGCATCGACTCCAACGGCTTCTTTGAGCTGGCCGAGCAACCCAGGCGGGTGGCGGTAGTCGGCGCCGGCTACATTGCGGTGGAGCTGGCCGGGGTGCTGCACTCACTGGGCAGTGAAACCCACCTGCTGGTGCGCAAGCACGCGCCGCTGCGCAACTTCGACCCGCTGCTCACCGACACCCTGGTGGAGGTGATGGCCGCCGACGGCCCCACCCTGCACACCCACTCCATTCCCCAAAGCGTGGAAAAGCACGCCGACGGCAGCCTGACCCTGCACCTGGAAAACGGCGAGTCGCTCACCGTGGACTGCCTGATCTGGGCCATCGGCCGCCGCCCGCTGACTCAACAACTCAATCTGGAAAGCGCCGGTGTCGAGCTGGACGACAAGGGCTACATCAGGGTCGATGAGTACCAGAACACCTCGGCCAAGGGCGTGTATGCCGTGGGCGACAACATCGGCTACGTGGAGCTGACCCCGGTGGCGGTGAAGGCCGGCCGTCAGCTGTCCGAACGGCTGTTCAACAACAAGCCCGACGCCAAAATGGACTACGAGCTGGTGCCCACCGTGGTGTTCAGCCATCCGCCCATCGGCACCATGGGCCTGACCGAGCCGGAAGCCAAAGCGCGCTTTGGCGACGACCAGGTCAAGGTGTACACCTCCTCCTTTACCGCCATGTACACCGCCGTAACCCGGCACCGCCAGCCCTGCAAGATGAAGCTGGTGTGCGCCGGCGAGGATGAAAAGGTGGTGGGCATTCACGGCATCGGCTTTGGCATGGATGAAATGCTGCAGGGCTTTGCGGTGGCGGTGAAGATGGGCGCCACCAAGGCCGATTTCGACGCCTGTGTGGCCATTCACCCCACCGCCGCGGAAGAGTTCGTTACCATGCGGTAATTCACTGATATATAAACAAAAAGGCCGGGCGCACGCCCGGCCTTTTTTGATCCTGGCCGCCATTCACCTTCATACTCATGGCCTATACTTCAACCGGTGTTCGGTATTCGTCGGGGGGGACCACATTATGCCGGCTCAACGATTGCAGCAATATCTGGATCAACAGGGTGTCAAATACCGGGTCATCAGCCACTCGCCGGCGTTTACCGCGCAGGAGGTGGCAGAAGCGGCCCATATACCGGGCAGGATGATGGCCAAGGTCGTGATCGTGACCCTGGATGATCAAATGGCCATGGTGGTCGTGCCCGCCCCCAGGATCATCCATCCTCGCAACCTGGCCCGTTCCCTGGCGGTGCAGCAAGCCACCCTGCTGCATGAAAACGACTTTCGGGAACAGTTTCCCGACTGCGAAGTGGGCGCCCTGCCTCCCTTTGGCAACCTGTATGAGATGCCGGTGTATCTCGACAGCGAACTCGCCCGGCAGCAAGAGATCGTGTTCAGTGCCGGCAGTTACCGCGAGCTGTTCAGCCTGCCCATGAAAGACTATCTGAGACTGGTCCGGCCCAGGGAGATTCGCCCCTAGTCAGTGTCTCCTTGCGCCACGGACCACAGCGCACCGCCAACGGCCCCCATGGCAGGCTGGAAACCCGGACAGGGCTGCTCGGCCCGCCAAATTGAGCGCCCTGCACGATTGGGATACACTGGCCGTTATACTTTTTTCAGGGCCCGTGTCGCATGTCAAAATCCCAGGACAGTATTCGCACCATCAAGAAATACCCCAACCGCCGCCTGTACGACAGCCACACCAGCAGCCACGTCACCCTGGCCGACATTCGCCGGCTGGTGCAGGAAGAAGAGCCCTTTCAGGTGGTGGACGCCAAGACCGGCGAAGACATTACCCGCAGCATTCTGCTGCAGATCATTCAGGAAGCGGAAAGCGGCGGCGATCCCATTTTCTCCAGCGACATGCTGAAGAACATCATTCGCTTTTACGGCCCCTTTCAGGGGGTACTGGGCAGCTACCTGGACGAGAGCATTCGGTCGATGATTGAGGTGCAGACCCAGGCCGGCATGCAGTCCACCAAGGCCTGGACCGACTTCATGCAGGGCCAGGTGCCCATGATGCAGGAAATGATGCGCCAGTATGTGGAGCAGTCCCGCCAGCTCTATCTCAACACCCAGAACATGTTCGGCCTGTTCGGCGGCTTGGGCGGCGGCCCGGAGCAGAACGACAAGGACAAAAAAGACGGCGAGGAATAATTCTCCGCCGTCTCTCTTGTCACATCTTTTCGCCGGTCAAATCGCGCTGCTGCTTCGCGGCGTGACTCACTCAGTGCTGATGGCCGCCTTCGCCGTGGGCGTGGCCGTGCTCCAGCTCTTCGGCGGTGGCGGCGCGCACCGATACCACGTCCAGATCAAAGGTCAGGGTACGACCGGCCAGCAGGTGGTTGAGATCCACGTCGGCCATAAAGCGACCCACCTTCACCACCACCACCTGGCGCGGGCCGTTCTCGGTGTGCACCACGGCCACCATGCCCGGCTCCCAGCGCTTGGCGCCCTGCAGATGACGAACCGACACCCGCTGGATCAGGGTCTCGTCCCGCTCGCCATAGGCGTCGGCCGGCGCCAGGGTCACGCTGAAACGGTCGCCTGCGTTCTTGCCGTCCAGTGCCTTTTCCAGCCCTTCCAGCATGTTGTTGTGGCCGTGCAGATAGGCCAGGGGGGCCTTGCCCTCGTTGGTGTCCATCACCTCACCCTGTTCGTCTTTCAGGGTGTAGTTGAACTGCACCACGGTATCGTTTGCGATTTGCATTGATTGTCCTGTTATTCGTGACTGGAAACCCGCCCATCATAACAGAAGCGCCCGGCCGGCCCCTAAAACAGAAAAAGACGGCGGGGTTTCCCCCTGCCGTCCAAACGAGATAACAGCTCTGTTTATTGGTATTGGTCTCAGTTTGCCTTGGCGGCGGCACCACGGCTGTTGCTGCTCTTGGCGGCGGCCGCGGTCACGGCGCTGATGCCCTTCTCGGTGGCTTCGGCTACCTGGCGGGCAGCCTTTTCGGACTGCTCGGCGGCCTGTTTGATTACCTTGTCGGCGATCTCGGCGGCATCCTTGGCAGCCTTCTGGGCACCTTCACGGGCCTCATTGGCCTGGCTCACCACCTGCTTGAGGGCACTCACGGCAGATTCGGAGCCGGCCGGCGCGTGGGCGGCAAACTGCTCTACCCACTCGTCCACCTGCTTGCTGCCGGCAGCCCACTGCTGCTCGCCGTAGTTGCCGAGCTGCTGCTGGGCATCGGCCAGCAGGGCAAACAGTTCGCGATTGAAGTCGAGCTGGCGCTCCAGCAGGGCGCTGGGGCTGAATACGGAGTGATTGAGCTCGGCCAGGCCCCTGGCATCGCGCACCGCCAGCAGCTTGCCGGCGTAATCGAACTGGGCGGTGCTGAACTCGGTCAGCGCCTTCAGTTGCAGCTGACCCAGTTTTTCCGCACCGGCCAGCAGGCTGGTGCCGAGGCCCTGAGCCAGAGCGAGGTGGTCCTGTTGCGCTTTCTGCAGTTTGGCAATATCAAACCATGACATGATTGGCGTCTCCTGATGAATAAGTAAGGGCTTCACGGCCCGGCACGCCAGCAAAACCCACTACCACTTGTCCGGATTTGGCGCGCAGGGTCATTATTGCACCGCACAAAAAACTTTTTCAAGCTCTTTTTTGTGCAGCGCAAAATAAGCAACTCCGGCTGGATCATTCCACCCTGCAAGGTTGCCTGGCCCGCCACCGTTGCCTAACGGATCCGGCTTCTGCCTTTAACATTGCGCCGCAATATCCTTCGGATTTTGCTTCGACAAAATGAATACAATATGACAACAACTTTGTACTATACTGCCCATTGCACCCCTTGGCCGTGCGCGGCATGCAGCCCGCCCGGGACCCGGACGACTTGCTTAAAAAAGAAGGAAATCGATTCCAGAATAAGGAAAGAAAAAGCCTGCCGTCGGCACCGATGACCGCCGAGGCGAGCTCTGTGCCATGAAAAACAACACCTTGCCACCATTACCCGGCAATATCGGCCGACTGCCTCCCCGCACAACGTTTCCACATTATAAAAATCATTTCCAAAACTTGTTGATCGTCACATTTTTTTTCGTATCATCAGAGTATGGGTTGCGTAGATGTTAAGCGTCCTCACCAGACCGGTCTGCGCGCCGCCGTCATTTCGACAAACAACAACACGGTGCCGAGAGCACCTCAGATGAATGGATACACATCATGGCTAAAATGAAAGCAATCGAAGCGGCCGCCAAAATCCTGGAGCTGGAAGGTGTCACCAAAGCCTTTGGCGTTCCCGGCGCTGCCATCAACCCCTTCTACGCTGCGCTGAAGGGTCTCGGCTCCATCAGCCACGTGCTGGCCCGTCACGTTGAAGGCGCCTCGCACATGGCCGAAGGCTACACCCGTGCCAATCCGGGCAACATCGGTGTATGTATCGGTACTTCCGGCCCTGCCGGCACCGACATGATCACCGGTCTGTACTCTGCTTCTGCCGACTCCATTCCGATCCTGTGTATCACCGGCCAGGCCCCCCGTGCCCGTATGCACAAGGAAGACTTCCAGGCCGTGGACATCGAGTCCATCGCCAAACCGGTTTCCAAGTGGGCCGTTACCGTACTGGAGCCGGGTCAGGTTCCCGGTGTATTCCAGCAGGCGTTCCACATCATGCGCTCCGGCCGTCCCGGCCCCGTGCTGATCGACCTGCCCTTCGACGTGCAGATGGCCGAGATCGAATTCGATCCCGAAGCCTACCAGCCGATGACTCCCTACAAGCCGGCCGCCACCCGCATTCAGGTTGAAAAAGCCCTGACCATGCTGAACGACGCCGACAAGCCGCTGCTGGTTTCCGGTGGTGGTGTGATCAACGCCGATGCTGCCGATCTGCTGACCGAGTTCGCCGAAGTGCTGAACGTACCGGTTATCCCGACCCTGATGGGCTGGGGCACCATTCCCGACGACCACGAGCTGATGGCCGGTATGTGCGGTCTGCAGACCTCTCACCGCTACGGTAACGCCAACCTGCTGGCTTCCGACTTCGTGCTGGGTATCGGTAACCGCTGGGCCAACCGCCACACCGGTTCCGTGGAGGTTTACACCAAGGGTCGTAAATTCGTTCACGTTGACATCGAACCCACTCAGATTGGCCGCGTATTCGGTCCGGACCTGGGCATCGTGTCCGACGCCAAGGCCGCGTTGGAACTGTTCGTTGAAGTCGCCAAAGAGTGGAAGGCTGCCGGCAAACTGAAGGACCGCAGCGCCTGGGTTGCCGAGTGTCAGGAGCGCAAGCGCACCCTGCAGCGCAAGACCCACTTCGACAACACTCCGGTGAAGCCGCAGCGTGTATACGAAGAAATGAACAAGGCCTTCGGCCGCGACACCACCTATGTGTCCACCATCGGTCTGTCCCAGATCGCTGCTGCCCAGTTCCTGCACGTGTACAAGGCGCGCAACTGGATCAACTGTGGTCAGGCCGGTCCCCTGGGCTGGACCATTCCCGCCGCCCTGGGTGTGTGCGCCGCCGAGCCGGGCCGCAACGTGGTTGCCCTGTCCGGTGACTACGACTTCCAGTTCATGATCGAGGAGCTGGCGGTAGGTGCTCAGTTCAAGCTGCCCTACATCCACGTGCTGGTGAACAACTCCTACCTGGGTCTGATCCGTCAGTCTCAGCGTGGCTTCGACATGGACTACTGCGTACAGCTGTCCTTTGAAAACATCAACGCGCCGGAGCTGGGCGAGTACGGTGTGGATCACAAGGCCGTGGTAGAAGGTCTGGGCTGTAAGGCCATTCGCGTATTCAAGCCGGAAGACATCGCTCCCGCCTTTGAAGAAGCCAAGAAGCTGATGGCCGAGTTCTCCGTGCCGGTCGTGGTTGAAGTGATTCTGGAGCGTGTGACCAACATCTCCATGGGTGTTGAAATCGACGCCGTCAACGAGTTCGAAGAGCTGGCCGAAAAGGGTGCCGACGCCCCCACCGCCATCTCTCTGCTGGACTGATTGATGACAGCGATGGGGCCCGACGGGCCCCGTCCTGACTTTGCCCCCAACTGAACAAAGGACATCGCAATGCCGAAATTAGCTGCCAACCTGTCGATGCTGTTTACCGAAGTCGACTTTCTGGATCGTTTCGACGCCGCCGCCAAGGCCGGCTTCAAGGGTGTTGAATATCTGTTTCCCTATGATTTCGCCGCTGAGGAAATCAAGGCCAAACTGGATGCCAACGGTCTGACCCAGGTGCTGTTCAACCTGCCCGCCGGTGACTGGAACGGTGGCGAGCGCGGTATCGCCTGTCACCCGGATCGGGTTGAAGAATTCAAGGCCGGCGTCGACAAGGCCATTGCCTACGCCAAGGTGCTGGGCAACACCCAGGTGAACTGCCTGGCCGGCATTCAGCCTGCCGGCGTGGCCTATGAGGAAGCGGAAGCGACCTTCGTGGCCAACCTCAAGTACGCCGCCGAGAAACTGAAGGAAGCCGGCATCAAGCTGATCGCCGAGGCCATCAATACCCGCGACATTCCCGGCTTCTTCCTGAACAACACCAAGCAGGCGCTGGAGATCATCGAGAAGGTCGGTTCCGACAACCTGGCGTTCCAGTATGACATCTACCACATGCAGATCATGGAAGGGGACATCATCCCGACCATCGAGAAAAACCTGAGCATCATCAACCACATTCAGCTGGCCGACAACCCGGGCCGCCACGAGCCGGGCACCGGCGAGCTGAACTACCACAACATCTTCGCCTTCCTGGACAAGATTGGCTACGACGGCTGGATCGGTGCCGAGTACAAGCCGGCCACCACCACCGAAGCCGGCCTGGGCTGGCTGAAGACCCACGGCGTGGTCTGAGGTTTTTCACTTAATTCGGTTTTCCACGACGCCGGTGCGCCGGCGTCTTCAGACAAAAGGATAACGAACATGAAAATTGGTTTCATCGGTACCGGTATCATGGGCAAGCCCATGGCTCAGAACCTGCAGAAAGCCGGTCACACCCTGTACTTCTCCGAGCACTACAACAAGGCCCCGGCCGACCTGCTGGGTGACAACGGTATCGCCCTGGCCAACCCCAAGGCCGTGGCCGAAGCCGCCGAAGTCATCATCACCATGGTGCCCGACACTCCTCAGGTTGAGGAAGTGCTGTTCGGTGAAAACGGCGTGGCCGAAGGCCTGTCTGCCGGCAAGGTAGTGGTGGACATGTCCTCCATCTCCCCCATCGCCACCAAGGCCATTGCCAAGCGCGTAAACGAAACCGGTGCCGACTTCCTGGATGCCCCGGTTTCCGGCGGCGAAGTCGGCGCCATCAACGCCACCCTGACCATCATGGTGGGCGGCGAGCAGGCCGTGTTCGACAAGATCAAGCCGCTGTTCGAAATCATGGGCAAGAACATCACCCTGGTAGGCGGTAACGGCGACGGCCAGACCACCAAGGTGGCCAACCAGATCATCGTGGCCCTGAACATCGAAGCCGTGGCCGAAGCCCTGGTATTCGCTTCCAAGGCCGGTGCCGATCCGGCCAAGGTGCGTGAAGCCCTGATGGGCGGCTTTGCTTCTTCCAAGATCCTGGAAGTACACGGCGAGCGCATGGTGAAAGGCACCTTCAACCCGGGCTTCCGTATCGCCCTGCATCAGAAGGACCTGAACCTGGCCCTGAGCGGTGCCCGCGAGCTGGGCGTGGCCCTGCCCAACACCGCCAGCGCACAGGAGCTGTTCAACACCTGTAACGCCCTGGGCGGCGCCGGCTGGGATCACTCCGGCATGGTCAAGGCGCTGGAGCACCTGGCCAACCACAACATTCGGGGCGAGTAAGTCCTGAACCGAAAGGCGGTGTTGAGGCTTCAGCCGCTTTTCGGTACACCTCGGGGCAGACGCCGGTGACAAGCTGACTTTCACTCAGGGGGCTTTGTGTTAGACACTGGTCACCGGTCGTTCTGCCCCACCCCGTTATTGAATCAACAACAGCACCAAGACAGCCGTTTTTTCAGGAGTATTTGCAATGGATATCCAACCCAAGGAGTTGTTACAGCAGTTATTCGACAGCGCCGTGGCCGCCGCCCTGCCCAAGGGTAACCTGGCCGAATACCTGCCGAAGGATACTCGTCAAAAAGCCGTTGTCATCGGGGCCGGCAAGGCTGCCGCTTCCATGGCCGCCGAGCTGGACGCCATCTGGGAAGGGGAACTGTCCGGCGTGGTGGTGACCCGTTACGATCACGGCGCTCCCTGCGAGCGTATCGAAATCATCGAAGCGGCCCACCCGGTGCCGGATGATGCCGGTGAGCGCGTGGGTCGCCGCATTCTCGAGCTGGTGCAGGGTCTGGGCGAAGACGATCTGGTGATCTGCCTGCTGTCCGGTGGTGGCTCTTCCCTGCTGAGCCTGCCGGCTCCGGGGCTGACCCTGTCCGACAAGCAGGCCATCAACAAGGCCCTGCTCAAGTCCGGCGCCGCCATCGATGAAATGAACTGCGTGCGCAAGCACCTGTCCGCCATCAAGGGTGGCCGCCTGGCCGCCGCCGCCTACCCGGCGCGGCTGATCGCGCTGGGCATCTCCGACGTGCCCGGCGACGAAGCCACAGTAATCGCCTCCGGCCCGACCGTGGCGGATCCGACCACCTCCGCCCAGGCCCTGGCCATTCTCGACAGCTACGGCATCGAAGTGGGCGCCCATGTGCGCGCCTGGCTGGAAAGCCCCGAGTCCGAAACCGTCAAGCCCGGTGACGAACGCCTGAGCAAGGCCGAGTTCCACATGATTGCCACTCCCCAGGATGCCCTGGACGCCGCCGCCCACCTGGCCCGCTCCAAGGGCCTGGCGCCGCTGGTGCTGGGTGACTGCATCGAGGGTGAAGCCCGGGAAGTGGCCAAGGTGCATGCCGCCATCGCCAAGCAGATCCTCAAATGCGGCCAGCCCGTGCAGGCGCCCTGCGTGATCCTGTCCGGCGGTGAAACCACGGTCACCATCAAGGGCAACGGCCGGGGCGGCCGCAACAGCGAATTCATGCTCAGCCTGTTCAACGAACTCAAGGGTCAGGCCGGCGTCTATGCCCTGGCCGCCGACACCGACGGCATTGACGGCGTGGAAGACAATGCCGGCGCCATGATCACCCCCGAGCTGTACGCCCAGGCCCAAGCCGCCGGCCTGAAAGCCGAAGACTACCTGGCCAACAACGACAGCTACGGTTTCTTCTCCCAGCTGGGCGCGCTGGTGGAAACCGGCCCGACCCGCACCAACGTCAATGACTTCCGCGCCATTCTGGTGCTGCCGAAGTAAGCCCGAACTCAAACAACAACTATATTTTTGAGCCGCCCGGCGCGGCTCACTCTCTTTTCTCAGCGAGACCGGCCCCCGTGCCGGTCTTTTTTTGCGTTGCCGGCGCCGCCGCTGCCGCACTTTTTGCTCGAAGCATGACCACCTTTCCTCTATAATCACGCGCTTTAAAATTCCCGGACGCGGGTGGTGTTCACAGCCTGGAGGTATGACCCGAGTGATCAAGACGCCTTACTATCTCATCGACAAGGCCAAGCTGCTGCGCAACATGGAGAAAATCGCCTATGTGCGCGAGCACTCCGGCGCCAAGGCGCTGCTGGCCCTGAAATGCTTTGCCACCTGGTCGGTGTTCGACCTGATGAGCCAGTACATGGACGGCACCACCTCTTCCTCCCTCAACGAAGTGAAGCTCGGCAAGCAGAAGTTCGGCGGTGAAACCCATGCCTACAGCGTGGCCTATGCCGATCACGAAATTGAGGAAGTGCTGGCCCACTCCGACAAGATCATCTTCAACACCATCGGTCAGCTTGAGCGCTTTGAAACAGCGTCTGCCAGCCATGTGCGCGGCCTGCGCCTGAACCCGGGGGTGTCCAGCTCCGAGTTCATCATTGCCGATCCGTCCCGCCCCTTCAGCCGCCTGGGCGAGTGGGATGCGGACAAGGTGCTGCGGGTGATGGACAAAATCTCCGGCTTCATGATCCACAACAACTGCGAAAACAGCGACTTTGAGCTGTTTGACCGCATGCTGGGCGAAATTGAACACAAGTTCGGCGGCCTGCTGGAACAGCCGCAGATCACCTGGGTGAGCCTGGGCGGCGGTATTCACTTCACCGGCGAAGGCTACCCGGTGGACCGCTTCTGCGCCCGGCTCAGAGCCTTTTCCGAGCGCTTTGGCGTGCAGGTGTATCTGGAGCCCGGCGAGGCCTCCATCACCATGAGCACCTCGCTGGAAGTAACCGTGCTCGACACCCTGTTCAACGGCAAGCAGCTGGCCATCGTCGACAGCTCCATCGAGGCCCATATGCTCGATCTGCTAATCTACCGGGAGAGCGCCAAAATGGCCCCCAACGAGGGCGAACATCAGTACATGGTGTGTGGCAAGTCCTGCCTGGCCGGCGACATTTTCGGCGAATTCAACTTCGACCGGCCGTTGCAGGTGGGGGATCGGCTATCCTTTATCGATGCCGCCGGCTACACCATGGTGAAGAAAAACTGGTTTAACGGCGTGCAGATGCCCGCCATTGCCGTGCGCGAGCTCGACGGCAGCGTAAACCTGGTCAGGGAATTTACCTTTGACGACTTTGTAGACAGCCTCTCCTGAGGCATGGAGTAACCACAACGCAGCCTTTCAAGGAGGCTCCAGAGGAAAAAGATGAAGAAGAACGTTCTGATTATTGGTGCCGGTGGTGTTGCCCAGGTTGTTGCCCACAAGTGTGCGCAACATAACGATGTGCTGGGTAACATTCACATCGCCTCGCGTACTGTTGCCAAGTGCCAGCAAATCGTCGACAGCGTGCGGGAAAAGGGCAGCCTCAAGGTTGCCGGTGAATTGCAAGCCCATGCCCTGGATGCGCTCGATATCGAAGCCACCAAGGCATTGATTGACAAAACACAGTCGCAACTGGTGATCAATGTCGGATCGGCTTTCATCAATATGTCGGTGCTGCAGGCCTGTATCGAGACCGGCGCCGCCTACCTCGACACCGCCATTCACGAAGATCCGACCAAGATCTGCGAAAATCCGCCCTGGTACGCCAACTACGAGTGGAAGCGCAAAGCCATCTGTGAAGAGAAGGGCATTACCGCCATTCTCGGCGCCGGCTTTGATCCGGGCGTGGTCAACGCCTACGCCGCCGTGGCGGTGAACGAATACTTCGACAGCGTGGACTCCATCGACATCATCGACATCAACGCCGGCAGCCACGGCCGCTACTTTGCCACCAACTTCGATCCGGAAATCAACTTCCGCGAGTTCACCGGCCGGGTCTGGTCCTGGCAGAACAATGAGTGGGTGCAGAACCGAATGTTCGAGCACAAGCGCACCGACGATCTGCCGGTGGTGGGCATGCAGACCAGCTACATGACCGGTCACGACGAGATCCACTCCCTGTCCCAGAACCTGGGCGTGCCCAACGTACGCTTCTGGATGGGCTTTGGCGAGCACTACATCAATGTGTTCACCGTGCTCAAGAACCTGGGCCTGCTGTCCGAGCAGCCGGTGAAGACCGCCGAGGGCCTGGAAGTGGTGCCGCTCAAGGTGGTGAAAGCCGTGCTGCCCGATCCCTCTTCCCTGGCCCCCGACTACACCGGCAAGACCTGCATCGGTGATCAGGTGAAGGGAAAGAAGGACGGCAAGGACAAGGAAGTGTTCATCTACAACGTGGCCGATCACGCCGAGGCCTATGCCGAAGTGGGCAGCCAGGGTATTTCCTACACCGCCGGCGTACCGCCGGTAGCCGCGGCCCTGCTGATCGCCAGCGGCGAGTGGGACGTGAAGAAAATGGTCAACGTGGAAGAGCTGGATCCCAAGCCCTTCATCAACCTGCTCAACGAAATGGGTCTGCCGACCCGCATCAAGGACGAGCAGGGCGACCGCCCGCTGAGCTTCTGAGCTTAGTCAGCCATGCAAAAGGCCAGTCGAAAGACTGGCCTTTTTTGTACGCAATACGAAGCTTTCTATGTCGCCTGTCTGCTCCCGTCAGTCAACTCAATAGCCAGGCAGGAGGACAAAGGGCGTCTGCTTCGCCGCGCCCTCTGCGCCAGGGATGGCGCAGCGGAGCCCCCAGGGAGGGGTTTACGGCGTGCCGGAGAAGCAGTGCGCTTTGGCCGACGGAGGGCACGGTAAAACAAGCAGTAAAAATTATACCGGCTACACGCCCTTAGACTTTGGGCGCCTTGCCGCCGATGGCCTGAGTAACTTCCCTGGCGGCGTCCATCACCAGGGCGCTGAGCTGGGGAATGCGTTCCCACTTTACCCGTACCGCCGGGCCGGAGATGGAAATGGCGGCCACCGCCTCACCGTGTTCATTGTAGATATTGGCGGCGATGCAGCGCAGGCCTTCAAACTGCTCTTCGTCGTCGAGGGAGTAGCCCTGCCGGGCAATTTTCAGCAGTTCCTGCTCGAACCGGCTGGGATTGATAATGGTGCGCTCGGTGTAGGACTTCATGCCGCCCTTGCGCACCAGCTCCAGCGCTTCCTTCATCGGCAGCGCCGACAGCAGTGCCTTGCCCACGCCGGCGGCGTGCACCGGCGAGCGGCTGCCCAGCGACACCACCATGCGCATGGTCTGGGGCGATTCCACCTGGCCCACATAGACCACGCTGCCCTGCTCCAGAATGGCCAGGTTGGAGGTTTCGCCGGTTTCCGCCACCAGCCGTTTCATGTGCGGCCGGGCCTGGGCAATAAAGTCGCGCTTCTTGAGGTAGGCATTGCCGATGGAAAAGGCATTCACACCAATGCTCCACAGCCCCTGGGTTTCGTCGAGATCGACAAAGTCATGGCTGCGCAAACTGTTGAGCAGACGGTGAGCGGTGGACGGTGCCAGCCCCAGACTGCCGGCCACGTCGGTAAGCGACATGCCCATGTCGGAGGCGGCCAGCCGCTCCAGCAACAGCAGCGCCCGGGACAGGGATTGCACCTGAGTGGCACCGGCCGGCCTGGTGGTTTTGGTTTTTTTGAGTTTTGTTTCGTCAGCCATTGAAAAGCCGTGTAATACAGAGACCTGGGTCACATTGTATGGTTAATTCCCGCGCAAGTCCCGCGCTGTGTGGGATTGGCCCGAAGTGGGCAGTAGGAGAGGAAAAGACGGTGCCAAACGCCGGGCACAAAAAAACCGACGCTAAGGTCGGTAATTCTGGTCGGCGTTGCAGGATTCGAACCTGCGACCCTCTGGTCCCAAACCAGATGCGCTACCAGGCTGCGCTAAACGCCGGAAACTTCTATTTTACTTTCTTCGTTCTGCTCGGGTGCGACCCTCTGGTCTGCTTATTCCCAAAACACGAGATGCGTTACAATGCTGCGCTAAACGCCGTGACATTTGCTCTTGCGAATGTGTTTGAAAGCAGTGGTGCGAAGGGGGGGACTTGAACCCCCACGTCCGAAGGACACTAACACCTGAAGCTAGCGCGTCTACCAATTCCGCCACCCTCGCATATTTACTGCTTTCAGGCCGTGGCCTGAAACTGGGGTGACCGACGGGGCTCGAACCCGCGACAACCGGAATCACAATCCGGGACTCTACCAACTGAGCTACGGTCACCAATGTTCTACCGTCCAATACCGAATGGCGCGCCCGACAGGATTCGAACCTGTGACCTCTGCCTCCGGAGGGCAGCGCTCTATCCAGCTGAGCTACGGGCGCTCTATAATTGGACGCTGCGAATACTAAGGTCAGCCCCTCCCCTTGTCCAGCACTTTTTTGCTCCCGCCGTGCATCTGCCGATTTTGTCGGCAAAGTGACGTTTTTTTTAACTAAAGTGAACAAAGGATCGGTCACCGGCAATTGACTTGGGCCGGCAAATCCCTAGAATCGGCAAAGGAATGAACGTTCATTCATTCGCAATTCAGAATCCGGACAGAACATCATGACCAACAAACGCGAGCGCATTCTCAATGCGGCGGAACACCTGATCGCCAACCGCGGCTTTCAGGGCATGTCGATGCACCTGGTGGCGCAGGAGGCCGAAGTGGCCACCGGCACCATTTACCGCTACTTCAAGGACAAGGAAAGCCTGCTGCGCTGTGTGCACGAGGAGCGGCTGCAGGAGGTCTCCCAGGCCCTGCTGAAGAACGTCGACACGCAAACCCCCTGCTACGAGCAGTTTCGCGTGCTGTGGCAGAACTGCCTGCACTACCTGCTGAGCAATGCCGACTGCCTGCTGTACCGGGTTCAGTACGAGGCCTCTCCTCTGTTCAACCGGGAAGAGGAAGAACGCATGGATGAGCGCTATTTCAAGCCTGTGTTCGAGTTTTTTGAGCGCGGCCGGGAAACCGGCCTGTTTCGGGATTTGCCGGCACAGTTGCTGGGTTTTCTGGCACTGGAAAACCTGATGCTGCTGACCCAAAAACACACCCGGGGCTGCATTCAGCTGAACGACGCCATTTTTGACGAGCTGATGGATGCGGCCTGGAACGCCATTTTAAAACGCTAACAACTATGTCGCGGGAGTGACTTAAATGAAAAAATGGACCCTGTCCATGCTGCTGCTGGTGATTCTGATCTTCGGCAGCGTCATTGGTTTTAACCTGTTCAAGCAAAACATGATGGCCCAGTACTTCGCCAATCAGCCGGTGCCCAGCTTTCCGGTCACGGTGACCGAGGTCACCCCGGTCGACTGGACGCCGCGCATTGCCGCCATCGGCTTTATCGAACCGATTCAGGGCATTAACGTGAGCAACGAGTCCGCCGGCATCGTGCGCGCCATTCACTTTGAGTCCGGCCAGCGCGTCAAGGCCGGCGAAGTGCTGCTCGAACTCGACGCCGACGTGGAAAAGGCCAACCTGCGCAGCGCCGAAGGCCGGCTGCCGGCGGTGCAGGCCAACCTGACGCGCATGCGCCAGCTGTTCCAGCGCGGCTCCGTATCCAAGGGCCAGCTGGATGAAGCCGACGCCAGCTACCGGGAGCTGCAGGGTCAGATCGACTCGCTCAAGGCCACCATTGAACGGCGCACCATTCGCGCGCCCTTTGACGGCGTCATGGGCATTCGCAACGCCTTTCTCGGCCAGTACCTGAATGCCGGCACCGACATCGCCCGGCTGGAGGACATCAGCCAGTTCCGTATTCGCTTTACCATTCCCCAGACCCGCATCGCCGACATTAAAGTGGGCCAGGCCCTGAACATTCTGGTGGACGCCTACCCGGAGACGCCGTTTGAAGGCGAAATCACCGCCATTGAACCGCAGATCAATCCGGAGTCGGGGGTAGTGCAGGTGCAGGCCAGCATACCCAACCAGGACGGCAAGCTGCGCTCGGGCATGTTCGCCAAGCTGAACGTGCAGCTGCCGGTGAAGACCGGCCAGATCCTGGTGCCCCAGCACGCCATCAACTTCACCCTCTACGGCCAGACCGTGTACGTGGTGCAGGAAGAAACCACCGACAGCGGCGAGACCGTGCAGGTCGCCCGTCAGCGGGTGGTGGACGTGGCCGAGCGGGAAGCCGACTATGCCCGGGTGGTGAAGGGCCTGGAAGCCGGTGAAATCATCGTCACCTCGGGCCAGGTGCGCCTGTCCAACGGCAGCCGGGTCAACCCGGTGGAAAGCGACGCCCTCGACACCCCGGCGTCGGCCCCCCTGCTGTAAGCGGAGAACCCCATGCGTTTTACCGATATCTTCATTAAACGGCCGGTGCTGGCCGTCTCGATCAGCCTGCTGATCGTGCTGCTGGGGCTGCAGGCCCTGCAGAAAATGCAGGTGCGTGAATATCCGGAAATGACCAACACGGTGATCACCGTGAGCACCGGCTATTACGGCGCCAGCGCCGATCTGATTCAGGGCTTTATTACCCAGCCCCTGGAGCAGGCCATTGCCCAGGCCGACAACATCGACTTCATGACCTCGTCGAGCAGCAACGGCAGCTCCAGGATCACGGTGCAGATGAAGCTCAACACCGATTCCAACGCGGCGCTGTCGGACATACTGGCGCGGGTCAACTCGGTGCGTTCCCAGCTGCCCCGGGAAGCGGAAGATCCCAGTCTGGAAATGACCACGGGGGCTTCAACCTCCATCATGTACATCTCCTTCAGCAGTGAACAGCTGAACTCGCCCCAGATCAACGACTACCTGGAGCGGGTGGTACGGCCCCAGTTCTACTCGGTGGACGGGGTGGCCAAGATCAACCTGTTCGGCGGCGCCAAGTTCGCCCTGCGCATCTGGCTGGATCCGCTGCGCCTCGCCGCCCAGCAGCTCACCGCCCCCGAGGTGCTGTCGGTGCTGCAGGCCAACAACTACCAGGCCGCCGCCGGCCAGGCCACCGGCTATTACATGCTCTACAACAGCGACATCAACACCCAGATTGAGACCGCCGAGGAGCTGGAGTCGCTGGTGATCGCCACCCGCAACGACGCCGTGGTACGCCTGCGCGACGTGGCCAGGGTGTCGCTGGAAAAGAGCCACGACGTGGTGCGCGCCCTGGCCGACGGCCAGCCGGCGGTGATCATAGGGGTGGACCCCACGCCCTCGGCCAACCCGCTGACCGTGGCCGAGAACGTGCGCAACATGCTGCCCGACCTCGAACGCAACATGCCCGACACCATCAAAATGGAGCTGTTGTATGACGCCACCGACGCCATCAACGAGTCCATTCACGAGGTGGTGAAAACCATTCTCGAGGCCTCGTTGATCGTGGTGGTGGTGATCACCCTGTTCCTGGGCTCGCTGCGGGCGGTGCTGATCCCCATTATCACCATTCCGCTGTCGCTGATCGGCGTGGCCATTCTGATGAGCCTGTTCGGCTTCAGCATCAACCTGATGACCCTGCTGGCCATGGTGCTGGCCATCGGTCTGGTGGTGGATGACGCCATCGTGGTGGTGGAAAACGTCGACCGGCACATCAAGGCCGGGGAGTCGCCCTACCGGGCCGCCATTCTCGGTACCCGGGAAATTGCGGTGCCGGTGATCACCATGACCATCACCCTGGCGGCGGTGTACGCCCCCATCGCCCTGATGGGGGGCATTACCGGCTCGCTGTTCAAGGAGTTCGCCCTGACCCTGGCCGGGGCCGTGTTTATCTCCGGCGTGGTGGCGCTGACCCTGTCGCCCATGATGTGTTCCAGGCTGCTCAAGCCCCACGTCAACCCCAGCCGCTTTGAACAGGGGGTGGAGAACACCCTGGATCGCCTGACCGACGGCTATGCCCGCATGCTGGATGCGGTGCTGGCCAGACGTCCGGTGGTGATCGCCTTCGCCCTGCTGGTGTTCGGCTCCATGCCGGTGCTGTTCAGCTTTATTCCCAGCGAGCTGGCCCCCAGTGAAGACAAGGGCGCCTTCCTGATGATGGCCAAGGCGCCCAACACCGCCAACCTCGACTATATCGAAAACAACATGCGCAAGGCGGTGGAAGTGCTGAACAAGGACGATGCCCTGTCCACCTCACTGACCATTGCCGGCGTGCCCAACGCCAACCAGGGGCTGGCGGTGGCGGTGCTCAAACCCTGGAGCCAGCGGGATGCCCAGAAAGCGGTGATCGAGCGGCTGACCCCGCCGCTGCAGGCCATTCCGGCGGTGGCCATCAGTGCCTTTGAGTTCCCCGAGCTGCCCGGCGCCTCCAGCGGCCTGCCGGTGCAGTATGTGCTGACCACCCCGAACAACTTTGAAAGCCTGTATGAAGTAGCCGCCGAGGTGCTGCAAAAGGTCAGCCGAAGCCCGTTGTTCGTCTACAGCGAGCTGGATCTGGCCTTTGACGCGGGCACCATGAAGATTCAGGTGAACCGGGACAAGGCCGGCGCCTACGGCGTCACCATGCAGGACATCGCCCTGACCCTGTCCACCATGATGAGCGACGGCTACGTCAACCGGGTGGATCTGGACGGCCGCAGCTATGAGGTGATTCCGCAGGTGGCCCGGGCCGACCGGCTCAATCCGGACTCCATCAAGGACTACTATGTGCGCGCCCACAACGGCGACATGGTGCCGCTGGCCAACCTGGTGTCCATCACCATGGAGGCCCAGCCCCGCGCCCTGCCCCACTACAACCAGCTGAACTCGGCCACCATAGGTGCCGTGCTTACACCGGGCGTGTCCATGGGCGATGCCATCGGCTTCCTGGAGCAGAGCGTCACCGCCGAGCTGCCCGCCGGCTATAACCACGACTACCTGGGCGCTGCCCGCCAGTTCGTCACCGAGGGCAATGCCCTGTACATGACCTTCCTGCTGGCGCTGTTCATCATCTTCCTGGTGCTGGCGTCCCAGTTTGAAAGCGTGCGCGACCCGCTGGTGATCATGGTGTCGGTGCCGCTGGCCATTTCCGGCGCCCTGGTGGCGCTGGCCTGGGGACTGGCGACCATGAATATCTATACCCAGGTGGGCCTGATCACCCTGGTGGGCATCATCACCAAGCACGGCATTCTGATGTGCGAGGTGGCCAAGGAGGAACAACTGCACCGGGGCCGGGATCGCACCCAGGCCATCCGCGTGGCGGCCCGCATTCGTCTGCGCGCCATTCTGATGACCACTGCCGCCATGGTGGCGGGCCTGATCCCACTGCTGTTTGCCGAGGGCGCCGGCGCCTTCTCGCGCTTTGGCATGGGCATCGTCATCGTCTCCGGCCTGAGCATAGGTACCCTGTTTACCCTGTTCGTGCTGCCGGTGATCTACACCTTCCTGGCCTCCCGTCACCGGCCGTTGCCGGAGTTTGACGAAACCCAGGCGCCCAAGGCGCTGGCCGGCCACTGAGCCAACCTGTAATCCGCAAAAGGGCTGCATTACGCAGCCCTTTTTGTTTTTGGGCCATGCTGTAAGGGCAATGCCGCCAACAGGGAGAACAGAATGACGCTATGGATTTTGCTGGCGCTGGGCATCGGTCTGGTGCTGGTGCTCGGACAGAGCCGGGCCCAGAACGAGCTGGAAAACCGGGTCAGGGAACTGGAGGCCGAACAGCGCCGGCTGCTGGAGCGCATTACCACTCTGGAAAAGCTGGTGCTGGAAAAGGAAAAACGCCGCCCCTTTGAAGAGCTGTGAGTACCCCCCTTGCGCCGCTTCGGTTGTAAGAAGCTGTGATCAGGCCCCTTGCTCACGCCTGAGCGGCTGCCTACACTGCCCACCTTACTGCACGGGGCAATACTATGAAGAATCAGAAAAAAGCCTATCTTTTCGGACTGGGTGCGGTGGCCTGCTGGTCCACCGTGGCCAGCGCCTTCAAGCTCTCGCTGGGTTATTTTGAACCGGCCCAGCTGCTGCTGGTGGCCACCATCAGCTCGTTGCTGCTGCTGCTCGGCCTGCTGGCCCGCCAGGGCAAGCTGCAGCTGCTGGGCCGTACCTTTAAACAGAACCCGGGTTACTACGCCCTGCTGGGCCTGCTCAACCCGGCACTCTATTATCTGGTGCTGTTTCAGGCCTACGATCTGCTGCCGGCGCAACAGGCCCAGACTCTCAACTACACCTGGGCCATTACCCTCACCCTGCTGGCGGTGCCCTTTCTGGGCCAGACCATTCGCCGCCAGGACTGGGTGGCCATCGCGCTCGGCTACTCGGGGGCCATGGTCATCGCCACCCGGGGTGACCTGCTCAGCCTCAACTTTGAAAGCCCCCTCGGCGTCACCCTGGCGCTGGGATCCACCCTGCTGTGGGCCGGCTACTGGATCCTCAACACCCGCAACCAGGCCGACCCATTGGTGGCCCTGACCTTAAGTTTTATGCTGGGGCTGCCGGTGGTGGTGACAGCCACCGCCTGGCTGTCGGACTTCGCCCTCACCGCCTGGCAGGGCTGGGTGGGCGCCATTTATGTGGGCCTGTTTGAAATGGGCTTTGCCTTTGTGATGTGGCTGCTGGCGCTGCGCCACGCCGAAAACACCGCCCGTATCTCCAACCTGATTTTTATCTCGCCCTTTGCCTCGCTGCTGCTGCTGCGGCTGCTGGTGGGCGAGCAAATCTACCCGGCCACCCTGGTGGGCCTGATGATGATCGTTACCGCCCTGCTGATCCAGCAATGGCGCCCCCGGGGGCGGTTTGCCAAGCCCTCGGGCGCGGAGTAGAGTGAGCGACACACGGTGAAAACACGCGCTGCCGGCCGGCGCCATTTCATTCAAATATCTCGTTAAGGAATCGCCATGACCCACGCCCAACGCCTTGCCCATGTTCGTGACGACCTGCGGCAACAGCAACTGGACGCCTTTATCGTGCCCCACGACGACGAGCACCTGGGTGAATACATTCCCCCCTACGCCGAGCGCCTGGCCTGGCTCACCGGTTTTACCGGCTCCGCCGGCGCCGCCGTGGTGCTGACCGGCAAGGCGGCGGTGTTTGTGGATGGCCGCTATACCGTGCAGGTGCGCCACCAGTGCGACAGCGCCCTGTTTGAGTATCGTCATCTGATCGAACAGCCTGTGCTCGACTATGTGCTGGGCGAGCTGGCCGCCGGCGCCCGGGTGGGCGTTGATCCGCGCCTGCACAGCCGGGGCTGGTTTGATGCCGCCAAAAAGAAACTGGCGGCCCGGGGTATGGAGCTGGTGCCGGTGAGCCTCAACCCCATCGACCATCACTGGCACGACAGGCCCGAGCCGGAAATACGCCCCGCCCTGCTGCTCTCTCAGGAATACAGCGGCCAGCACAGCGAGGCCAAGCGCAACCGCATTGCCGAACAGCTGGCTGCCAACCACATAGACGCGCAGCTGCTGACCCAGGCCGAGCCCATCAACTGGCTGCTCAACATTCGCGGCCGCGACATTCCCTGCCTGCCGGTGGTGCTGGGCTTTGCCCTGCTGCACCAAGACGGCCGCGTGCAGCTGTTTGCCGAGCCCGCCAAATTTGAAGACCTGGACCTGACCGGCCACAGCGGCGTTAACGTCAGCCTGGCGCCGGTGAGCGAGCTGGAAGCTGCCCTGCGCGAGCTGGGCAAAAAAGGGGCCCGGGTGCAGCTCGACCCCACCACCGCCAACGCCTGGAGCAGCCTGGTACTGGAGCAGGCCGGTGCCGAGCTGGTGTTTGCCGACGATCCCTGCATGCTGCCCAAGGCCTGCAAGAACCCGGTGGAAGTGCAGGGCAGCCGTACCGCCCACCTGCGCGACGGTGTGGCCGTGTGCCGCTTTCTGGCCTGGCTGGATCGCCGCCTCGCCGAGCCCAACCCCGAGCTTGAAGACGAAGGCACCCTGGCCGACAAACTGCACGCCCTGCGGGCGGAACACCCCGAGTTTGTGGAGCCCAGCTTCGGCACCATCTCGGCGCTGGGCCCCAATGCCGCCATGTGCCACTACCACCACGGCAACGGCACACCGCGCAAACTGGGGCAGGATGCCATCTACCTGGTGGACTCCGGCGGCCAGTATCTGGACGGCACCACCGACATTACCCGCACCGTGGCGGTGGGCGAACCGAGTGAGGAAATGCGCAAGCTGTTCACCCTGGTACTGCGCGGCCATATCGATCTGGCCTGCGCCCGCTTTCCCGCCGGCACCGGCGGCCTGCAACTGGACGCCCTGGCGCGCATGCCGCTGTGGCAACAGGGCTACAACTTCGATCACGGCACCGGCCACGGCGTGGGCCACTTTCTCAGCGTGCACGAAGGTCCCCAGCGCATCTCCCCCAGGGGCAGCACAGTACCCCTGGCCACCGGCATGATCGTCTCCAACGAGCCCGGCTATTACCGGGAAAACGCCTTTGGCATTCGCTGCGAAAACCTGGAAGTGGTGCAGCCCGCCGAGACCGACGGCGACATTCCGGTGTTCGAGTTTGAACATCTTACCCAGGTGCCCTTTGACCGCCGTCTGATCGACACCGCCTGGCTGGACACCCGGCACATCGACTGGCTGAACCACTATCACGCCGGCGTGTGGGAAAAAATCAGCCCGCAGCTGGCCGGCGAGGATCTGATCTGGCTGGAGCAGGCGACACGTCCTCTTTGAGGGATCAGGGACTGGGGAATAGGGAGTAGAACCATTCCCTGTTCCCTGCTCCCCAATCCCCGCAGTTATTTGCCGCCCTTTGCCCTAATTCGGTAAACTGCACCGAATTTTGTCGTTTGAGTATGGTCTTAAACGGCAACGTCATAAACCAGGTTCATTATGCAACTAGCCAACTATTACCGAAGCCTGCTGCAGCGCCTGCCCGCCCTGTCGGTGGATGCCGGGCAGGTACGGGTGCTGCACTCCGCCGCCGCCTTCAAGGAGCGGCTGCTGGCGCTCATCGCCTCGGCACAAACCCGCATCTGTCTGGTGGCGCTCTACCTGCAGGACGACGACGCCGGCCGGGAGATTCTCACCGCCCTGCACGAGGCCAAGCAGGCCAATCCGGCACTGGATGTGCGCCTGTATGTGGACTTCCACCGGGCCCAACGGGGGCTTATCGGTCACCAGGGCCAGAGTGGCAACCACCTGATGTATCAGGAATTTGCCCAACGCTACGCGCATCCCATCGCCATTTATGGGGTGCCGGTCAAGGGCCGGGAGCTGCTGGGGGTGCTGCATCTCAAGGGCTTTGTGTTTGACAACACCCTGCTCTATTCCGGCGCCAGCCTCAACGACATCTACCTGCACCAGAACGGCCGTTACCGCTTTGATCGCTACCACGAGATCACCGACGCCGGTCTGGCCGATGCCATGATCGACTATGTGGACCGGCTGTTTACCCACAATCCGGCGGTGCCGGCCCTGAACCGGCCCGACATTCCCACCGCGCGGCGGCTGCGCCAGCCCATTCGCCAGTTTCGCCAGCAACTGCGCCGGGGCCAGTACCTGTTTGAGCACCAGCCCCGCCGGCCCGGCGAAGTGGCCATTACCCCACTGGCGGGCCTGGGCAAGCGCGGCAACAAGCTCAACCGAACCATACGCACCCTGGTGCGGGGCACCAAGGAAAAGCTGTTCCTGTGCACCCCCTATTTCAACCTGCCCAAGTCCCTGGCCCGGGACATTCGCAGCCAGCTCAAAAAAGGGCGGGAAGTCACCCTGGTGATCGGCGACAAGACCGCCAACGACTTCTACATTCCACCGGAAGAGCCGTTTCGCACCATAGGCGGGCTGCCCTATCTGTATGAGGCCAACCTGCGCCGGTTTGCCCGGGCCAACCAGACCTTTATCTATCAGGGCAAGCTCAACATCATGCTCTGGCACCACGACCGCAACTCCTATCACCTCAAGGGGCTGTTCGTGGACGATGATCTGGCCATGATCACCGGCAACAACCTCAATCCCCGCGCCTGGGGGCTGGATCTGGAAAACGGCCTGCTGCTGCAGGACCCGGAACACAAGCTGCAGGCCGAGTTTGAAGCCGAAAAGGCCAACATATTGCAGCACTGCCGGCGGCTGGGCCACTTCACCGAAATCGAGCAGCTCGGCGACTACCCGGAGCCGGTGCAACGGCTGCTCAAGCGGGTGCAGCGCACCCAGGCCAATGTGCTGCTGAAACGCCTGCTCTGAAAAACCGGAGGCGGGGACTCGGGAGCGGGGAATGGCAGTCCCCTTCTGAATCCGGCTTTGCTATTCTCTGTACATATTTACAGTAAAGGGCCGCCATGAAGCTGGACAAAATGCCGCTGAGCCTGCTCAAGGGGGTGGGCGACAAAATGCAGGAAAAATTGCACCGGCTGGGTCTGGAAACGGTGCAGGACCTGCTGTTTCATCTGCCGCTGCGCTACGAGGACCGCACCCAAATCTGCCCGGTAGCCGAGCTCAGGCCCGGCATGCATGTGTCGGTGGCGGGCGAGGTGGTCGACAGCCACATCAGTTACGGCCGCAAGCGCATGCTGCTGTGCCGGCTGCGAGACCACAGCGGCACCCTCACCCTGCGCTTTTTCAACTTTGCCGCCGCCCAGAAAAACAGCCTCACCGCCGGCACCCGGCTGCGCGCCTTTGGGGAAATTCGCCCCGGCCATCACGGCCTGGAGATCATTCACCCGGAATACAGCCTGCTGCAGGGCGACAACCCGGTCAGCACGGAAACCAGCCTCACGCCGGTGTATGGCACCACCGAAGGCCTGCGCCAGGTAAGCCTGCGCCAGCTCACCGATCAGGCCCTTGCCCTGCTGGAACAAACCCCGCTGGCCGAGCTGCTGCCTCCGGGCCTGTATCGCCGGCAACTGCCCCTCAACGACGCCGTGCGCCTGCTGCACCGGCCACCGCCCGATGTGGCGCTGGACCAGCTTGAACAAGGCCAGCATCCGGCCCAGCAGCGGCTGGTAATGGAGGAGCTGCTGGCCCACAACCTGTCGGTGCTGCAGGTGCGCGAGCAGGGCCAGGCCCACCGGGCCCGGGCCCTGCCGCCCGCCGAGACACTGGTAAACGACTTTCTGGCCCGGCTGCCGTTTTCCCCTACCGGGGCCCAGCAACGGGTGGTGGCGGAAATCGGCGCCGATTTGCACAAAAACGTGCCCATGATGCGGCTGGTGCAAGGGGATGTAGGCTCGGGCAAGACCCTGGTGGCGGCACTGGCGGCACTGCAGGTGATCGGCAATCAGGGCCAGGTGGCACTGATGGCCCCCACCGAGCTGCTGGCGGAGCAGCACGCCGCCAACTTTGCCGCCTGGCTGGCGCCCCTGGGCATTCGGGTCGGCTGGCTGGCGGGCAAGGTCAAGGGCAAGGCCCGGGCCGAGCAGCTGGAACAGCTCGCCAGCGGCGAGCTGGCGATGATCGTGGGCACTCACGCCCTGTTTCAGGAGCAGGTGCAGTTCAACGCCCTGGAGCTGGTGATCATCGACGAACAGCATCGCTTTGGCGTGCACCAGCGCCTCGCCCTGCGGGAAAAAGGCAGCCAGGGTGAGTACTATCCGCACCAGTTGATCATGACCGCCACCCCCATTCCCCGCACCCTGGCCATGACCGCCTATGCCGATCTCGACACCTCCATCATCGACGAACTGCCCCCCGGGCGCACCCCGGTCACCACGGTCGCCATTCCCGACACTCGGCGCGACGAGGTGATCGAGCGGGTACGACAAGTATGCCGTGAAGAGGGCCGGCAGGCCTACTGGGTGTGCACCCTGATTGACGAGTCGGACGTGCTGGAATGCCAGGCGGCGGAAGACACCGCCGCCGCCCTGTCGGCCCGCCTGCCGGAGCTGAAAGTGGGACTGGTGCACGGCCGTATGAAGGCGGCGGAAAAGCAGGCGGTGATGGCCGGTTTCAAGGACGGCCAGCTGGACCTGCTGGTGGCCACCACCGTGATTGAAGTGGGAGTGGACGTGCCCAATGCCTCGTTGATGATCATCGAAAACCCCGAGCGCCTGGGCCTGGCCCAGTTGCACCAGCTGCGCGGCCGGGTGGGCCGGGGCGCCACCGCTTCCCACTGCGTGCTGCTCTACCATGCGCCCCTGTCAAAAACCGCCACCCAGCGGCTGGGGGTGCTGCGCGACACCAACGACGGCTTCGTCATCGCCCAGAAGGATCTGGAAATTCGCGGTCCGGGGGAGCTGCTGGGCACCCGCCAGACCGGCCTGGCAGATCTCAAGATTGCCGATCTGGTGCGGGATCAGGCGCTGCTGCCCGAGGTGCAGCGGCTGGCCCGCCATCTCGCCGACCACCACCCCGGCTGCGTGGCCCCGCTGATCCGGCGCTGGCTCGGCACTCGGGATCACTACGGCAAGGTGTGAAGCTGTTTCCGGTGCAGCCCTGCACGGGTATGATACAAGCAGCGGATTTTAAAGGGATAATCTGATGAAAAAGCTGGCCAGAAGAGGTTTGACGGGGCTGCTGGTGCTGTTGCTCGGCGGCTGGTTGCTGCTGAACGTGCTGGACGTCAACCAGCTGAAAAAACCGGTGCTCACCTGGCTGAACGAAAACACCGAGTTGGGGCTAAGCGTGGGCCGGCTGGAATTCAACCCGCTGTCGCCCTACAAGCTGCTGGCGGAAGACGTGCGCCTGGGCGACTGGTTCAGCGCCCGCCAGATCTACCTGGAGCTGGAGCAGCTCGCCCCCCTGGCCGGCCGCACCGAGGTCGCCATTCTCGACATCATAGACGGCAGGCTCAACCTGGAGCGGGCCCAGGCACCCGCCCTGCCCGCCAGCCTGGCCGACATTCACATTCAAGAACTCAATACCAAAAATCTCGCCCTGGCCGGCCAGGGCTGGGAGGCCGGCGGCATCGAGCTCAGGCTCCGGGACTGGCAGCCCAGGCGGCAGGGCCAGTGGCAATGGGAGGCGGATGCCCGCCTCAGCGTCCGCCTGCGCCAGTTGTCCCACCCGGCGCTGGAGCTGGCACAACTGGATGCCGGCGGCCAGCTGCGTCAGGGCCGGCTGGAGCTGGACGATGTGCGCGGCCGGTTGTTCGGCGGTCTGGTCAGCGGCCGGCTGGTACTGGACCCCCGCCAGCGCGAGCTGCGGCTGGAACGCCCGCAATTCAGTCAGGTCAGGCTGCAGCTTGGTGAGTCCCCCGCCCTGCCCGACGGCTGGCGGCTGCTGCTGAACCGGGCCGCACTCGACGACGTCAGCCTGACCACGCCGCGGCTCACCGTCAACGGCATGCGCGGCGAACTGCGGGATCTGGAATGGAACGGCCGCAGCCTGCCCGAAGGGCGGGGCAACTGGCAGGCGGACGAGGCCACCCTCGACTGGCTGCGCCTGGACCAGCACCGGCTGCACTGGCTGGGAGATGGTGAGCGTCAGGGTATGCGCCTGAACGGCCAGGCCTGGGAAGGCAGCATCGAGGCCGAACTGGGCTGGTATCCCGGCCAGGGACGGCTCGATATCGACGAACTGCAACTGGCCGGCAACAAGCTGGTGTGGCAACCCGACATCACCTGGTCCCTGCCCGAGGTACGCATTCACAAACTCAACCTGAGCCGCACCGAGCTGCTGTCGCTGGACGACACACTGCCGCTGTCGTTGCTGGACGGCAACCTGTTCATCACCGATCTGGCCTGGTCGGCGGGGCTGTGGCGCCCCCTGAGCGAACAGGCCCGGCTGGAAGGCAGCATCGGCGATCTGGCCTGGAACAGCCTGATCGCGCGCCAGGCCGCGTTCAGCGCCCGCCTCACCGACGAACAATGGCTGCTCGACACCCTGACCGCTGACTGGCTCGACGGCCACCTGACTCTCAGCGGCAGCATGGCGTCGTATGCTCCCCATACAGCCCACCTTGAGCTGACCGGCCAAAACTGGCAGCTGCGCCATCTCAGCAACTGGCTGCGGGCCGGCCAGGGTTTTGCCGGCGATATCGATATCCGGGCCAGCCTCACCGGCGAACCCGGAACTCCCGCCAGCTGGCAGGGAGAACTGACCCTGGACGGGCGGGACATCTTTGTGGAACAGCTGGGGCTGGATGCCTGGCTGCGCAACCGTCTGGGCGAAGACTACGCCACGCCCAAACAGGTGGATGCGGCTCTGGCGGCGCTCGACATGCGACAGAACGACGGCTTTCTGTACCGGCTGGATCTGCACGGCCCGGTGCGTGACGGCCGCTGGCGCCTCAACGGCAGTGCCGTGCAAAGCGTGCGCCACCTGCTGGCCCTGCGGGGTGAGGTGAACCTGAGCGGCAGCCTGGATCTCGACCTGGGCGCCATCAACGACGCCGGCTGCCGGGAGCTGGCCATCCGGCTGGCGGGCGACTGGCACGCCCCCCGGCTGCGGCTGCACCAGCCGGCGCTGCCCCGGCCCTGCCGGCCCTGGTACTCGGGGCCGGTGCCCTACCCCGCCGCCGGTCTGCCCGGCAACCTTGTCGAGGCGGTGCGGGCGCTGCCCGCCCCCTGAGCAAGGGTCAGGACACTGGCCGCATCCCGGGAAACTGCTCGGCATAACTGAGGTTGTACAGCTCAAGCAGGTAGCGCCAGAAGATATCCACTTCCGGCTTGACCGTATGCCGGAACCGATACAGCAGAATGCGCAGATCCACGGTGTGAAAGCCGTCCTGCAACACCACGAGCTGGCCCTGGGCCAGCTCGTTCTGGATCAGCCCGTAAGGCAGCCAGGCCACGCCGTAGCCCTGCAGCGCCATGGCCTTGAGCCCTTCCGCCAGGGCGTTTTCACACACTATGCTGTACTGAAAGTCCGGCGGCAGCTTGTTCAGGCAAAATTCCTTCACCAGCCCGCCCAGATAGGAATCGTCGGGATAGGCCAGCAGCTTGAGCGGGGTCCTGCCGTTGACCGAAAACACCGGCGTGCCTTCCGGCGTCAGCGCCGACACCGGCACCAGCCGGTCGGTGCCCACCTGAATGCAGGTGGTGTCGTTGCGCGACAACTGGCCCATGTCGCCGGCGGACGAGAAGCTCAGCAGAAAGTCCCCCATGCCCGCCATAAAGGACTCGGTCAGATCGTGCAGGTTGCCGGTGCTGAGCTTGACCAGGGTGTTGCCCACCAGCGGCTCCAGGGTGCGGATCCAGTGAGGGAAAAACGACACCGCCGGCGAGTGCTGGGCAAAAAACACCAGGCTTTTCTGAATTTCCTGGCCCTGCAGCCGTTTGCGCACCCGGTAGGTGTCGTTGATCATGCGCTTGGCTTCCTCCACAAACGCCTGACCGCTGGCGGTCAGGGTGGTGGGGTGCTTGTCCCGGTCCACCAGCGCCACCCCCAGCCAGTTTTCCAAAGAGCGAATGCGCCGGCTAAATGCGGGCTGGGTCACAAAACGGGCCTCGGCCGCCTTGGAGAAACTGCCGTGCTCACTCAGGGCCACAAAGTCCTTCAACCACTTTAATTCCATTAAAAACAATTCCTTACAGTCTCGTTTTGGCCCTATGCCCAAAAGTAACCAGGGGCGAAGCCAATATAGCATTGGTCGTGCAGCGGTGATTCTTTCACCATGAAGTTGTTAACCAAATGTATTGCGCATGTTCAAAACGAAGAGGAATGTTAAAATGCATCTAGCTCGTTATCCCCGTCTGCACTTTGCTCACCTGGCCACTCCGCTGGAGCCGATGCATCAACTGACCAAGCTGCTGGATGGTCCGAACCTGTGGATCAAGCGTGACGATTGTACCGGTCTGGCCGGCGGCGGCAACAAGACCCGCAAACTCGAATTCCTGATGGCCGATGCCCTGGAGCAGGGCGCCGATACCATCATCACTCAGGGCGCCACCCAGTCCAACCACGCCCGCCAGACCGTGGCCATCGCCACCAGGCTGGGCATGGAGTGCCACATTCTGCTGGAGGACCGTACCGGCTCCGAAGACGTTGACTACAACTACAACGGCAACGTCATGCTGGATCAGCTGTTTGGCGGCCAGCTGCGCAAGTATCCGGGCGGCACCGACATGAACGCGGCCATGGAAGAGCTGGCCGGCGAGCTGAAAGCGGCCGGCAAGAAACCCTATATCGTGCCCGGTGGCGGCTCCAACGAAATCGGCGCCCTGGGTTATGTCAACTGCGCCCTGGAACTGCTGGGCCAGGCCAACGACGCCGGTCTGCGCATTGACCACGTGGTGCACGCCACCGGCTCCGCCGGCACCCAGGCCGGCCTGGTGACCGGCCTGTCCGGCAGCAACAGCCGCATTCCGGTGCTGGGCATCGGCGTGCGGGTTCCCCGCGAGCAGCAGGAAGCCAACGTGTTCCGTCTGGCCGAGCGCACCGCCGAGAAGCTGGGCATCCCCGGCGCCGTCAAGCGTGAAGACGTGGTCGCCAACTGCGACTACGTGGGTGAAGGCTACGGCATTCCCGCTCCCAGCACCCTGGAAGCCATCGAACTGTTTGCCCGCCACGAAGGCATTCTGCTGGACCCGGTTTACTCCGGCAAGGGCGGCGCCGGTCTGATCGACCTGATCCGCAAGGGCCACTTCAAGAAAGGCGAAAACGTGGTGTTCCTGCACACCGGCGGCGCACAGGCGCTGTTCGGCTACCGTGATGCCTTTGGTTTTGCCAAGTACTACTGATTGACCCGAACGGCCGCAGCCCGGCCGTTCACCCCAACGGACGCAGTTGTCAGCCAGTTGGCACGTTTTAATTAACAGGTGACATACCATGGAATATCTCAAGAGAGCGGCGGCGGAAAGCGAAGTCGCACAGGAAGATGAGCGCATTCAGGGCGTGGTCAAGGACATGCTGGCCAATATTCGCCACAACGGTGAAACCGCGGTGCGTGAATACGCCAGACAGTTTGATAACTGGCAGGGCGATTTCGTTCTGACCGAGCAGAAAAAGCAGGCCCTGATCGACCAGGTGCCCCAGCAGGTCAAGGACGACATCGACTTTGCCCACCGCCAGATCAAGCGCTTTGCCGAAGCCCAGCGCGACAGCCTGACCTCCTTTGAAATTGAAACCGAAGAAGGCGTACGCCTGGGCCAGCAGGTGCTGCCGGTGCAGTGTGCCGGCTGTTATGTACCCGGTGGCCGTTACGCCCACGCCGCCTCGGCGCTGATGAGCGTGGCCACCGCCAAGGCCGCCGGCGTGCCCTTTATCGTGGCCTGTTCACCGCCCCGCGGCGACAGCATCAACCCGGCCGTGGCCTATGCCATGCACGTGGCCGGCGCCGATGTCATTCTGGAAATGGGCGGCGTGCACGCCGTGGCCACCATGGCCTATGGCCTGTTTACCGGCCGCCCCGCCGACATTCTGGTGGGGCCGGGCAATGCCTACGTGGCCGAAGCCAAACGCATGCTGTTCGGCGAGGTGGGCATCGATGTCTTTGCCGGCCCGACCGAGTCGGCCATTATTGCCGACAAAAACGCCGATCCCATGACCATAGCGGTGGATCTGGTGTCCCAGGCCGAGCACGGCCCCAACTCCCCGGTGTGGCTGTTTACCGACAGCCGCGAGCTGGGTGAGAAGGTGCTGGAGATCATGCCCAAGGTGATTGCCGACATGCCCAATGCCGAAGTGTGCGAGGCGGCCTGGCGCGATCACGGTGTGGTCATCCTCGGCAACAGCCGGGAAGAAGTCGCCAAAATCAGCGACGAGTGGGCCTGTGAGCACCTGCAGGTGCTGGCAGACGATCTGGAATGGTGGAAGGCCAACCTCAACAACTACGGCTCCCTGTTCCTGGGCGAGGGCAGCACGGTATCTCACGGCGACAAGTGCTCCGGCACCAACCACATTCTGCCCACCAAGAAGGCGGCCCGCTACAGCGGTGGCCTGAACGTGCAGAAGTTCATGAAGGTGCTGACCTATCAGGAGCTGAGCGAAGAGGCCAACCTGGTGTTCAGCGCCGCCGGCTCGCGCATCTCCCGCACCGAAGGCATGGAAGGCCACGCCCGCGCCTGTGACTGGCGCCTGCGCAAGTACTTCCCCGAGACCGAGTGGGATTTCCACGTTTACGATCAGAAGCGTTATTGCTGAGTCAGACGGGCAGGTGCATGCACCTGCCCCCGGGAGAAGTTATGACCACCTTCAACAAGTCTTTCACCCAGCAGGAGCCCATTCCGGAAGCGGGCATCGAGCGCGCGGTGGCCGTGATGCGCAGCGGCCGCCTGCACCGCTACAACGCCGCCGCCGGCGAGGCCACGGAAACCGAGCTGCTGGAGCAGGAATTCGCGGCCTATCAGGGCAGCCGCTACTGCCTGGCCTGCGCCTCGGGCGGCTATGCCCTGCACGTGGCCATGCGCGCCGTGGGCGTGCAGCCGGGCGATAAGGTATTGTGCAATGCCTTTACCCTGGCGCCGGTGCCCGGCGCCATTCACAACGCCGGCGGCGTGCCGGTGTTTGTGGAAACCACCGACGATTTCACCATCGATCTGGACGACCTTGAACACAAGGCCGCCGCCGAAGACGTGCACTACCTGCTGCTGTCCCACATGCGCGGCCACCTGGCCGACATGGACCGGCTGATGGCCATCTGCAACCGTCACGGCGTCATCGTGATAGAAGACTGCGCCCACACCATGGGCGCCAGCTGGAACGGCAAAAAGAGCGGCAGCTTTGGCCGGGTGGGCTGTTTCAGCACCCAGACCTACAAGCACATGAACTCCGGCGAAGGCGGTTTTCTGACCACCGACGACGACGAGGTCATGGCCCGGGCCATCATCTACTCCGGCTCCTACATGCTCTACGAGCGGCATCTGGCGGCACCGCCCAGGGATGTTTTTGCCCGCATTCGCTTTGAAACGCCCAACTACAGCGGTCGCATGGACAACCTGCGCGCCGCCATTCTGCGCCCCCAGCTGGCCGGCCTGGACGAGCAGTGCCGGCGCTGGAATGCCCTGTACCGGGTGACCGAAGCCGGCCTGAGGCAGATTCCCTGCCTTCGCCTGCCGGAGCGTCCTGCCGCCGAGCAGTTTGTCGCCAGCTCGATTCAGTTTTCTCTGCCGGATCAGCGCGAAGCCGACATTCGCCGCTTTCTGGAACGCTGCGAAGCCCGCGGTGTGCCGCTGAAATGGTTTGGCGATGCGGACCCGAAAGGCTACACCAGCCGCTTCGACAGCTGGCAATACCTGGGTGAACCACCGTCTTTGCCGCACACCGAGCGGGTGCTGGCCACCATGTGCGACATGCGCCTGCCGCTGACCTTTGACGAGGCCGACTGCCGGCTGATCACACGCATTATTGCCGAGGTCTGCGACGAACTGTTTTCGTCCGCCGCCCCCGGCGCCCACGCAAACTGAACACGTTCCCTTTGCACGGAAGTCAAACCCGAAACCTACAGTGAGGTAATGAATATGTTCTCCATGAAGCAAGTCGCCAAGTACCTGACCCTGTCCCTGGCCTGCGCCGCCACCGCCATGCCCATGCTGGCCAGCGCCAAGACCATGCGCCTGGGCATGGGTGACCCCATCGACTCGGATCAGGGCGCCTACGCCAGCCGCTTCAAGGATCTGGTGGAGTATTACTCCAACGGCGATATCGAGATCACCCTGTACCCCAACGGCGCCATCGGCTCCGAGACCGAAATGGTGCAGAACGCCCGCCTCGGCTCCCTCGACATGGCCCTGGTCGGCATCGGCAACGTCACCCCCTTCTCCAAGGAGCTGGGCATTCTGACCATGCCCTACGTGATCAAGAACACCTCGGACGCGGTGAAAATCACCACCGGCCAGTTGGGGGATCACTGGAACCAGCTGGCGCAAAAGCAGGTGGGCGTCAACATTCTGGGCTGGACCTACTCCAACTTCCGCCACCTGACCAACTCCAGGCGCCCGGTGAAAAACCTGCAGGACGTACAGGGCCTGAAGGTGCGGGTGCCGCAAAACCCCATCATGCTGGCCACCTGGAAGGCCTGGGGCGCCAACCCCATCGCCATGGCCTGGACCGAAACCTTTACCGCCCTGCAGCAGCAGGTGGTGGACGGCCAGGACAACCCCTACATCGTCAACAACACCATGAAGTTCTACGAGGTGCAGGACTATGTGACCGAGGTGCACCACCAGTACTCGCTGCAGCCCCTGCTGATCGGCAAGCGCACCTTTGACAAGCTCAGCGACGAAGAGAAAAACATTCTCACCCGAGCCGGCCTGGAGGCCCAGCAGCACGCCCTGATCTTCCAGATCTCGGAAGCGGACAAGGCCAAACAGAACATGATCGACAACGGCATGGAAGTATCGACCCTGGAAGATGAAGACCAGTGGATCAAGCTGGCCAAGGAAAAGGTCTGGCCCGAGTTCTACGACACCATCGGCGGCAAGGAGAACTTCGACGCCGTACTGGAGCAGCTGAAGTAAGGCTGTTGTACCTGTAAGCAGACGGGCCCGGCAACGGGCCCGCACATACCCAAAAGGGCGGGCTGCGGTGCCGCCGTTCCGCCTTCTTTGTTGGAGCCTTGCTATGCGTAAGCTGATGCTGCAGTTGGACAAGCTGGAAAATTACCTATGTCAGCTTCTGCTCTGCCTGTTCGTGGTGCTGCTGTTTGTGCAGGTGATCCTGCGGGTGGTATTCAACTACGGAATCCCCTGGAGCGAAGAGCTGTCCCGCTTTGCCTTTGTCTGGTTCGTGTTCCTGGGGGCTTCCTATGCCGCCCGGCTGTCGGCCCATAACCGGGTGACCTTTCACCTGCGCATGATGCCCCCCGGCATGCGCAAGGGCGTGGAACTGGTGGGAGACCTGTTCTGGATTGCCTTTAACACCCTGATGACCCTGAAAAGCATCGAGGTGATCGAGTCGATGATGGAATTCACCTTCTACTCGCCGGCGCTGGACTGGTCCATGGCCTATCTGTACCTGATCTTTCCCATCTCGTTCACCCTCACCACCATACGGATCATTCAGGTCAACTACCTGAAACTGACCGGCACCACCTTTGAGGACGTGGATGAGCCCAGACTGGAAGAGATGGAGCCAACACGCGATTCGGCGGCGGCGCCGAAACAGAACGGGTCATCCGGCCATGCGTCCGGCAAGACCAAAAAAGGCGGAAACACCCTGGCCTGAGCGGGGTGAGAGGATTAAAAAATGACAGCTCCCATTATCTTGTTTGGCATGTTTTTCTTTTTGCTGCTGATCGGCGCCCCCATAGTGGTGGCCCTCGGCGCCTCGGCGCTGAGCGTGTATCTGGCGGCGGGAGACGACTTCGTGTCCCTGGTGCAGACCGCCTGGAACGCCGTGGACTCCTTTCCCATCATGGCCCTGCCCGCCTTTATTCTGTCGGGCGCCCTGATGCAGAGCGCCGGCATTTCCCGCCGGCTGGTGCACATTGCCGAGCTGATGGCCGGCCCCATGGCCGGTGGCCTGGGCTTTTCCGCCATTCTCGCCAGCATGTTCTTTGGCGCCATCTCCGGCTCCGGCCCGGCCACCACCGCCGCCGTGGGCATGCTGATGATTCCCGCCATGGTGGACCGGGGCTACGGCCGCAGCTACTCCGCGGCCCTGACCGCCTCGTCCGGCGGCCTGGGGGTGGTGATTCCGCCGTCCATTCCCATGGTGATCTACGGCGTCACCGCCAGTGAGTCCATTACCAAGCTGTTCCTGGCCGGCGTGCTGCCGGGAGTGATGCTGGCCGGCGGCCTGATGATCGCCAACTACGCCATCAGCAAGAAAAAAGGCTACACCGGCAACACCGATCGCCAGCCCGGCGAGCTGCGCAAGGCCTGCCGTGAAGGTATCTGGGCCATTCTCGCCCCCGTGGTGATCCTCGGCGGCATCTATTCCGGCCTGTTCACCCCCACCGAAGCGGCGGTGGTCTCGGTGTTCTACACCCTGTTCGTGGGCATTTTCATTCACAAGGAGCTGAAGCTCGACGGCTTCAAGGAGTCCCTCAACTCCACCACCTGGCTCACCGGTCGCGTGCTGATCATCATGTTCACCGCCACCGCCTTTGGCCGCATTCTGGTGGAGAACGATATTCCCGGCATGATTGCCGCCGGCCTGCTCGACATGACCGGCAGCCTGCCGCTGATCTGGATCATCGTGATTGCCTTTCTGATCTTTATCGGCATGTTCCTCGAGACCCTGGCCACCATCATGATCGTGACCCCGGTGCTGCTGCCGGTGATGGTCAGCCTGGGGGTAGACCCCATTCACTTTGGCGTGGTGCTGGTGTGCTGCTGTGAAATCGGCTTCTCGACCCCGCCGCTGGGGGAAAACATGTTTATCAGCTCGAGCATTGCCAAGGTCTCCATCGAGGAAATTTCGGTCAAGGCGCTGCCCTTTGTGCTGGTGGAGATACTGGTGGTGCTGCTGCTGGCCTTCTTCCCCGATCTGACCCTGTGGCTGCCCAACCTGTTTGGCTACTGAGGCGGATGTGACCGCCGACCCGATTGTTGAATGGATGAAAAACATGGAAAAAGAAAAGTCTGTAGGCGTGATTGGCGGCATGGGGCCGGAAGCCACCGTGGATCTGATGCGCCGGGTGATTGCCCTGACCCCGGCGGAAGACGATGCCGACCACATTCACCTGCTGGTGGACAACAACCCCAAGGTGCCGTCGCGCATCAAGGCACTGATTGAAGGCACCGGGGAAAGCCCGGGCCCCTTTATGGCGGAGATGGCCCGGGGACTGGAGCGGGCCGGGGTGGATTTTCTGGTGATCCCCTGCAACACCGCTCACATGTATCACGCCGAGGTGGCCGAGGCGGTGCGCATTCCGGTGGTCAACATGCTGGAGGTGGCGGTGCGCCATGTGCTGGAACACCACCCCGGCATCAGTAAGGTGGGCCTGCTGGCCTCCACCGCGGTGGAAATGACCCGGCTCTATCATGAAAAGTTTGCCCGCAAAGGCGTGCGGGTGCTGTTTCCCGGGGCGGAGCAGCAGCAGGACGTGATGACCCTGATCCGGCAAGTCAAGGCCAAGCGCTACGACTTCGACTCCCTGACCCGCTACAACGAAGCCGCCACGGCGCTGAAGGCACGGGGCGCGGAGTGCCTGATCCTGGCCTGCACCGAGCTGTCGGTGATCGCCGACAAGCTGGTCTCGGACCTGCCGGTATACGATGCCTCCCAGTTGCTGGCCGAGCATATCGTCGACCAGGTCAAGGGGGAGCACAAACAGGTAAAGCCGGTACTGAGCGACCGCTGAAAAGATGAAGGGAGCATTCCCTTCAGGTTGCTGACAACCCCTCCACTTCCCTGCCGTCATTCCCGCGAAAGCGGGAGTCCAGTGCCATATTTCATGGACCCCCGCCTGCGCGGGGGTGACGTATCATCACGGAAATAACAATGCCTGTCCCGCGCTCAGTGGGTGAGGATCACATAGCGGCCGGTAAACAGGGCGGCGCGGGTGTCGCCGCTGTAAAGGGTCACGCTGAGCTCCACCTTGACCCGTTCGCCCCGGGCCAGGGGCTGCAGCTGGTCCCGCAGCCGGCCCTGCACCTCGGCGGTGGGCTCGTCCCACACCGGGGTCAGGTACTTGATGTCGCCACTGCTCTGCACGATATCGCCGCTCAGGCCGTACTCCTGCATCTGCAGCCAGATAAGGCCCCAGCCGGTGAGCACACACTGGCTGTAGATGCTGCCGGCAAACATGGACTCGTGCAGATTGAGGTTGGCGGTCAGGTTGGCCTGGGTTCTGAACTTGCTGCCGGTGTACTGAATGATCTTCACGCCCATCTTTTCGCTGATGGGAATGCGCCTGTGCCACTGGCGCTGCAGCTCGTCGCACAGCTCGGGGCGGTGGCTGATCTGGTGAATGGGAGTCAGGGCCTTGATCATCTGCCGGTGGGGTATCTTGCCAAAACTGATGGGGCCCTCGCCCACCACGGTAAAACCGCAGTGGGTATAAAAGGCCACGGCTTCTTCCCGGGCGTTCATCACCAGCCGGCGCACCCCCTGCTGGCGCGCCACCTGCTCCAGCGCCTGCACCATGCGTGAGCCCAGACCCTGATCGCGGCACTCGGGCACCACCGCCATAAAGCGGATCTGGGCCTCGTCGCCGCTCACATACAGCCGGCCCACCGCCACCAGCTTGCCGCTGTCATCCACCATCATGCGGTGATGGGCGTATTCGTCGAATTCATCCCGTTCCGAACCCTTGGGCTGCTGCCAGGGTTTACGCAACAGCTGCCAGCGCAGCTGATAGTAGGCTTCCAGTTCCGCTTCCGTTTGCGGGGTGACCACACGGTACATGGTCTGCTCCTGTTATGGTTATGCGTGACAGTGGCTGCCGCTTGCGCCGGCAGCTATGCAATGGGGGCGGGCCGGTGGGCCCGGTTTCACCTTCCGGCCTGAATAAACAACGACCTGAATGGGTAAAGGCTAAACCTGCAGCCAGAAGGTCACGGGACCGTCGTTGGTCAGCTCAACCTGCATGTCGGCGGCAAAGCGGCCCGACTCGGTAGGCACCCCCTGATCCCGCGCCGCCATCACGAAATAATCGTACCAGCGCTCGGCGTCTGCCGGTGCCGCGCCGCGGGAAAAACTCGGCCGCAGGCCGCTGTTGGTGTCGGCCGCCAGGGTAAACTGGGACACCACCAGCAGGCTGCCACCGGCCTGGCGCAGGTTGAGATTCATTTTACCATTGTCATCGGGGAACACGCGATAGCCGAGCACCCTGGCCAGCAGTTTGTCGGCCTTGCTCTTGTCGTCTTCCCGCTCCACCCCCAGCAGCAGCAGCAGGCCGGGGCCGATGGCGCCCACCCGTTCGCCGGCCACGGTCACCGAGGCCCGGGTAACACGTTGTATCAGGGCTATCATTGCGCAATCAGCTCCTTTGCCATGTGATCGGTCGCCTTGACCAGGGCGTCAATGATACCCGGTTCAAAGGCCGAATGTCCGGCTCCGGGCACAATTTGCAGACGCAGTTCCGGCCAGTGGGCGGCAAGTTCCATGGCGGCGGCGGGCTTGCAGATGGCGTCGTAACGGCCGTGCACCAGAATGGCCGGCAACGAACGTACCCGGTCAATCCGCCGAATAATATGGTTTTCCTCAAAGAAACAGTTATTTACAAAGTAATGGCATTCCAGCCGGGCCAGCGCCAGGGCGCTGTGAGCCTCGCCATAGTGGCTGTCGGCGTCGTTTCTCGGCAGCAGGGTGGAAATGCGCCCCTCCCAGATGGCCCAGGCCCGGGCGGCATTGAGCCGGGCCAGCTCGTTGTCGCTGGTGAGCAAGCGGTGATAACGGCCGAGCAGATCGTCCGTATCGCCTTCAAGGGGCGTCAGAAACTCCCGGTAGTAATCGGGAAACAGCTGGGCAGCGCCGCCGTCGGGCGCATACAGCCAGTGCAGATCCTGCTGCCGGCCGAGGAACAGGCCGCGCAACACCAGCCCCAGCACACGCTCGGGGTAAGCGATGGCATAGCACAGCCCCAGGGTCGAGCCCCAGGAGCCGCCGAATACCAGCCAGCGTTCGATGCCCAGGTGGGTGCGAATCTGCTCCATATCGGCGACCAGCGCCTGCGTACTGTTGTCCTCCAGCTCGGCATGGGGGCGCGACTGGCCGGCACCACGCTGATCAAACAGAATGATGCGATAACACTCGGGATCGAAAAAGCGCCGGTGCTCCGGGCTGATGCCGGCCCCGGGTCCGCCGTGCACCAGCACCACCGGAATGCCCAGCGGGTTGCCGCTCTCTTCCACGTAAAGGTGATGCCGTTCGGAAACGGGCAGCCAAAACTGCCGGTTGGCATTGATTGCCGGATAAAGGGGTCGCATCAGGCCGGGTCCTCATCGTGGTCATCGTGATCAAAGCTTAGTCCGTGGCTGTGCTCGTAATCCCCCAGGCTGGCGGTGATTTCGGCGCCAAACAGGGCGATCATCCAGCTCAGGTACACCCACACAAACAGAATGGGCACGGTGGCCAGGGCGCCGTAAATGGCCTGATAGGACGGAAACTGAGTGATGTAAAAGGCAAAGCCCCGTTTGGCGATTTCAAACAGCACCGCCGCCACCAGCCCCCCGACTATGGCGTGACCGAAGCGCACCCGCTTGTTGGGCACCACCATGTAGAACACCACGAACATCAGGGTGGAGAGCAGAAACGGCAGCAGGTTCAGCAGCACGGCGCCCACCCCGAAAAAGCTGTCGCCCTGAAAAATGCGCATCGAGGTCACGTAGGAAGTCACCGCCAGGCTGGCCCCGGCCAGAATGGGCCCCAGGGTAAGGATCATCCAGTAGGTGGAAAAGGCCACCGACCAGCGCCGTTTCTGGCTGACCCGCCAGATATGATTGAAGTTCTCGTCGATGGCCGAGATCAGCAGCATGGCGGTGACCGCCAGCGCCGCCACGCCGATGGCGGTGGTTTTGGAAGCATTGTCGATAAAGCCCTGAATGTTCTTCTGCACCACGTCCCCCGCCGCCGGCACAAAGTTGCTGAACACAAAGTGCTGAATGGTCTCGCGCAGCTCGGCAAACATGGGAAAGGCCGACATCATGGCAAACACCACCGCCAGCATGGGCACCAGCGACAGCAGGCTGATGTAGGTAAGGTAACCGGCGGTGATCTTGAGCCGGTCCTGGTGCATGCGCTTGAGCACAAAGCGGGTGAAATCCACGCCATGCTCACGAAGAAAACGCAGACGATGCCCGATGCGGGCGACAACCTGGGTCATGGCACATCCTGTGTTGCGGCAAGTGAAAGGTTATTGTGGCAAATTTCACGCCTCATGGGCCAGCCCGGGTGCCCGCAAACAGGACGCAAACAAAAAACCGCCCGGCCTTGCGGTCCGGGCGGTGGTGTGCCGTCGGTCAACGAATTTACTGACGCACCCCTTCCAGATGAATGTCCAGATACACGGTGGCCGAGGCCGGGCCCAGATCGTAGTCGATGCCGTAGTCGGTCAGCTTCAGCTCCAGCTCGCCCTCAAAGCCGCGGCGAAAACCGCCCCAGGGGTCCTCGCCGGCACCCACCTGCTCGATTTCGAACTCCACCGGTCTGGTCACTCCGTGCAGGGTGAGTTCCCCTTTCACCACATACTCTCCCTCGTCGTCGTCCTGGATGACGCTGGTGCTTCTGAAACTGGCTTCGGGAAACTTGCTCACATCGAGAAAGTCGTCGCTGCGCAGGTGGCGATCCCGCTCACCGTGGTTGGTGTCGATGCTGGCGGTGTTCACGGTCATCTCAACACGGTTGTTGGCGGCATTGTCTTCATCAAAGGCAAAGCTGCCGTTAAAGTCGTTGAACCGGCCGACGATCCAGCTGTAGCCCAGGTGATTGATTTTGAAGTTGATCGAGGCGTGCATGCCCTGGGTGTCGACGGTGTAGTTTTCCACCGCGGCAAAGGCCGGAGTGGTGCTGGCAGCCAGCAGGGCGGTGGCGATCAGGGTCTTTTTCATTTCAGCTCTCCTTGGTGGAAAAATCACAGCATGCGTTTCAGGGTGTGGTCCCGGTCAAGCCAGTGGTGCTTGAGCGCCGCCAGGGCGTGCAGCGCCACCAGGCCGATCAGCGACCAGGCACAAACTTCGTGCACCAGGCCGGCCACGTCTTCCTGGTTTTCAAAGGCGGTAAACAGCGCCGGAATGTCAAACCAGCCAAAAAAGGACGCGGGCCGGTTGTCGGCGGTGGCAATCAGGTAACCGCTGGCAAACAGGCCGAGCAGCAGCCCGTACAGCAGCCAGTGCATGGCGTGGGCCAGCCGCCGCTCCCAGGGCTGGTGACTGGCCAGCGGGCCGGGCTGGGCAAGCCACCAGCGGCTCAGCAGGCGAACGGCCACCAGGCCGGCCAGCAGAAATCCCACGCTCTTGTGCCAGTAGGGCAACACCTGATACAGGGGATCGTAGTAACCCAGGTTGCGCATCCACAGCCCCACACCAAACAGGCCAAACACCAGCAGGGCGGTGCTCCAGTGCAAAAGTCGCATGGTAATTGAGTATTTCTGCATGTTCCGGTGCTCCCACAACCATGAGAAAAGGCTGTTCATTCAGTGGTACATGTTCATTGGCCATCAGTCTAATGCCTTTGCCGGCAAATCAAAGCGACCTTTACTGGCTTAAAGATTCAAATAATTTGAATATGAGGCGTGAGGCGTGAGGCGTGAGGCGTGAGGCGTGAGGCGTGAGGCGTGAGGCGTGAGGCGTGAGGCGTGAGGCGTGAAATCGTAACGGGTTGGACGAAAACAAACAAAGGGGCGCCGAAGCGCCCCTTTCACCTGCGAGTGACTGCGATCAGGCGCGGCTGGCGCGCTTGCGATCGTTTTCGGTCAGCAGTTTCTTGCGAATACGAATGTGGTTGGGGGTCACTTCCACCAGCTCGTCGTCGTCGATAAACTCCAGCGCCCGCTCCAGGGTCATTTTGATCGGCGGCACCAGGGTCAGCGCCTCATCGGTGCCGGCGGCACGGATGTTGGTCAGCTGCTTGCCCTTGAGGCAGTTCACGGTCAGATCGTTGGAACGGTTGTGAATGCCGATCACCATCCCCTCATACACCTCGGTGGCGTGTTCAACGAACAGCCGGCCACGCTCCTGCAGGTTGAACAGGGCATAGGCCAGGGCCTTGCCGGTGGCATTGGCGATCAGCACGCCGTTGTTGCGCTGACCGATGTTGCCACCCTTGTGCGGACCATAGTGGTCAAAGGTGTGGTACATCAGGCCGGAGCCGGAGGTCAGGGTCATGAACTCGGTCTGGAAGCCGATCAGACCCCGCGCCGGCACGATGAAGTCGATGCGCACCCGGCCCTTGCCGTCCGGCACCATGTTGGTCATCTCGGCCTTGCGCTCGCCCAGCTTCTCCATGACCGAACCCTGGCTGCTTTCTTCCACGTCCACGGTAAGGGTTTCGAACGGTTCCATCAGCTGGCCGTCTTCTTCCTTCAGGATCACTTCCGGACGGGATACCGCCAGTTCAAAGCCTTCCCGGCGCATGTTCTCGATCAGAATGCCCAGATGCAGTTCGCCCCGGCCGGACACACGGAACTTGTCGGGATCACCGGTTTCTTCCACCCGCAGCGCCACGTTGTGCACCAGCTCCTGCTTCAGACGCTCCAGAATGTTGCGTGACGTCACGAACTTGCCATCCTGGCCGGCAAAGGGCGAGGTGTTGACCTGGAAGGTCATGGTCACGGTGGGCTCGTCCACCGACAGCGGCGGCAGGGCTTCCACGGCACCGGCGGCACACACGGTGTCGGAGATTTTCAGCTCGCCCAGGCCGGTAATGGCCACGATGTCGCCGGCGTTGCCTTCGGCCACATCATGACGCTTGAGCCCCAGGTAACCCATGACCTGACCGACCTTGCCGTTACGGGTCTTGCCGTCGGCGCCAATCACGGTGACCTGCTGGTTCACCTTGACGGTGCCGCGCTTGATGCGGCCAATGCCGATAACGCCCACATAGGAGGAGTAGTCGAGCTGGGAGATCTGCATCTGCAGCGGGCCATCCAGATCCGCATCGGGCGCCGGTACCTGATCCACTATGGTCTGGAACAGGGCGGTCATGTCCTCGGCCGGTTCATCGGCGTCGAGCGAAGCCCAGCCATTCAGGCCGGAGGCGTATACCACCTGGAAATCGAGCTGGTCATCGGTGGCGCCCAGGTTGTCGAACAGGTCAAACACCTGATCCATCACCCAGTCGGGACGGGCGCCGGGCTTGTCCACCTTGTTGATGATCACGATGGGCTTGAGCCCCTGGGCAAAGGCCTTCTGGGTCACAAAGCGGGTTTGCGGCATGGGGCCTTCCTGCGCGTCCACCAGCAGCAGCACCGAGTCCACCATGGACATCACCCGCTCCACCTCACCGCCGAAGTCGGCGTGTCCGGGGGTGTCCACGATGTTGATGCGGTATTCCTGGCCCTCGGGCGAGGTCCAGCGAATGGCGGTGTTCTTGGCCAGAATGGTGATGCCGCGCTCACGCTCGATGTCGTTGGAGTCCATGACCCGCTCTTCGGCTTCACCGCGGCTTTCCAGGGTGCCGGACTGCTGCAGCAGCTTGTCGACCAGGGTGGTCTTACCGTGGTCAACGTGCGCGATGATGGCAATGTTTCTCAAGTTATTGATTTCAGATGACATTAATTTCTTTCGCTCGCATATTTTCGAGGCGGGCGCCCGCCGGCGCGGCCGCTCTCATGAGGGGTCCGTCGCCAGGGTTGCAGCGGAACCAAATAAAAAGGGCTGGAAATTGTACACGCTTTAGCCGCTTCAACATATTAATTTATTGTGTTTCCTGCCGGCAGGGCCAACGGGGGCCGAATGCAAGCCCACGGGGCGCGGCAGACGCCCGCCGCAAATTAAAAGGATCCGGACCGATCCTTCCGTCCGGCTTGAATGATATTATGCGCTGAAGCCACGGCCGGCTGCGGACGCCGAACACCCTGCACCTTGATGGCGCGCACAACACACGGTGCACCAAAAGGATTCAGGGTTGCACCACACTGGTGCGCACACAGTGGGAGCAGTTCGCCTTCCTGCGGTTAATTCGCTTTAATAACAGCGCGTTACCAACATGGCACGGTTTTAGCTTAGTAAATGGCAACTGATGAATTTGTTCATCAGACCCTGGGATGCTTATTTTTGGAGGTCGAAATCCATGTCAATCGAAACCGTAATGGACATGATCAAGGAACACGATGTCAAATTCGTCGATCTGCGTTTTACCGATATCAAGGGTAAAGAGCAGCACATCAGCCTTCCGGTCAACCAAATCAACGATGACTTTTTTGAAGAAGGCAAGATGTTTGACGGCTCATCCATGACCGCATGGAAGACCATTCACGAGTCCGACATGGTGCTGATGCCCGATCCGTCCACCGCCGTAATGGACCCCTTTACCGAAGACGCCACCCTGAACATTCGCTGTGACGTGCTCGAGCCCGCCACCATGCAGGGTTACGACCGGGATCCGCGCTCCATCGCCCGCCGCGCCGAGGAATACCTGGTGTCCACCGGCATTGCCGACACCGTGCTGATCGGCCCCGAGCCGGAATTCTTCATGTTCGACGACGTGCGCTTCCACACCGACATGTCCGGCAGCTTCTTCAAGGTTGATGACTCCGAGGCAAAATGGAACTCCGGTCGCGACTACGCCGAAGGCAACAAGGGCCACCGTCCGGGCGTGAAGGGCGGTTACTTCCCGGTAGCTCCCATCGACTCTTCCCACGACATTCGCTCCGCCATGTGTCTGATCATGGAAGAAATGGGCCTGGTGGTTGAAGCTCACCACCACGAAGTGGCCACCGCCGGTCAGAACGAAATTGCCTGCAAATTCAACACCCTGACCAAGAAGGCCGACGAAATCCAGATCTACAAGTATGTGGTTCACAACGTCGCCCACGCCTTCAACAAGACCGCCACCTTCATGCCCAAGCCGCTGGTGGGCGACAATGGTTCCGGCATGCACGTGCACCAGTCCCTGGGCAAGAACGGTGAAAACCTGTTCGCCGGCGACCTGTACGGCGGCCTGTCCGAACTGGCGCTGTACTACATTGGCGGTATCATCAAGCACGCCCGTGCCCTGAACGCCATCACCAACCCGTCCACCAACTCCTATCGCCGTCTGGTGCCCGGTTTTGAAGCGCCGGTGATGCTGGCCTACTCCGCCCGCAACCGCTCCGCCTCCATTCGGATTCCGCTGGTTGGTTCGCCCAAGGCCCGCCGCATCGAGACCCGCTTCCCGGATCCGGCCGCCAACCCCTATCTGTGCTTTGCGGCCCTGCTGATGGCCGGCCTGGACGGCATTCAGAACAAGATCCACCCGGGCGATGCCATGGACAAGGATCTGTACGATCTGCCGGCCGAAGAAGCCGCCGAAATCCCGACCGTGGCCACCTCGCTGGACGACGCCCTGAACAACCTGGACCAGGACCGCGAGTTCCTGACCCGTGGCGGCGTGTTCTCCGACGAGTTTATCGACGCCTACATCAAGTACAAGCGCAAGGAAGCCGAGACCATCAACATGGCCGTGCATCCGCTGGAGTTTGACCTGTACTACTCCGTGTAAGCTGGTAGCGATACGCTGAACGTCAAAGGGCCCGTGCAAACGGGCCTTTTTTGTTTTTGAATAGTGAGGTGACAGAGGTGAGGAGTGAGGAGATCCAACTCCCCCCTCACTGGACTGGCCCGAGAAAAGTAGACACCTTCATTAGATGAGAAGGTGTTATGAAATACAAACCCCACCGTCGCTTTAGCGATGCATTCAAACGTGAGGCCGTCGAGGCCTCGCTCTCCACCACAGAGACACAAGCTCAGCTTGCTGGCAGACTTGGGATCCATCCTAACCAATTGAGTCGCTGGCGTAGAGAGTGGAGCATGACCAAGAAATCATCCGACAAAGCCGTTGAAAACACCGGACCAGAAAAAAGCCTGCAGGAGCTGGAGCGCGAGGTAGCTCGGCTGAAGAAGCAGCTTGAGCGGAAAGAGCTGGAGAACGAAATCCTAAAAAAGGCGCAAGAGTACTTCGCCAAGCACGGCAAGTAAGGTTTGCCTTTATCGAGGCCCACCGAAGTCAACGCTGGCGGGTCTCGATAATGTGTGAAGTACTCGACGTGTCACGAGCGGGATATTATCGCTGGCGAACACGTCAACACTCTCCGGGGGCGCGTGCCATCGAGCGACGGACGCTGAACACCTTCCTGCTCGAGCGAGCCAGGCAACTGAAGAATGTGCCGGGTTATCGCAAGCTGTGGCTGGAAGCACGGGATGCCGGGTTCTGCTGCGGCAAGAACCAGGTTCAGCGCTTGCTGAGAGACGCTGGTTATCGTTCATGCACGGCTCCTAAAGCAGGATATCAAAAGCCAACATCGTCCTTGCCTGTGTTACCGAATCTGTTGAATCGCCAGTTCTCGGTGGGTTCAGCGAACCGAGTTTGGGTATCAGATATCACCCAAATCCGGTGCAGTGAAGGCTGGCTCTACATCGCAGCAGTCCTAGACCTGGGCACACGCCGCGTGGTGGGCCGAGCCATGGGTGCCATCAATAGCGCCCAACTGGTGCTGGAGGCCCTTGAGCAGGCATGGCAACATCAGCGGCCAGATGGGAAACAGCTGTTGTTCCACTCGGACCAAGGGAGTCAGTATCGCAACGGAGAGGTGATGAGATGGCTGAATACACGGGGAATCACCATCAGCATGTCACGCCGAGGTAACTGCTGGGATAACGCCTGTTCGGAAAGCTTCTTCGCGCTACTCAAGAAGGAGTGGACTCGCCCTCTGGGCGTGCTCGGAAGAGACGAAATGGCAGATGAAGTCCGGTATTATACAGACGAGTATTACCCGAAAGTGCGGCGCCACATGGCGCTGGGAGGGATGACTCCCGATGCCTACGCAGCTGCCGCTTAACTTAAGTGTCTACTTTATCGGGGGCACTCCACACCCCTCCCCCCTCACCCCTCACCCCTCACCCCTCACCCCTCACCAACAATTACAACACCTGATGCCGGGTGGACGGAAACAGGTTGAGCAGCTTGTGCACCAGATACACGCAGCACAGGGTGACCAGAATGGCCACCGTCATCGAGCTCATGCGGTAAAGGGCGCTGAACACCAGATCGTGCTCCGGCGATACGTACTGGCCGAACAGAATGCCCACCGTGGTCAGGCCGGCAAAGCCCACCCCGGGCATGGGCTCGCGGGCATGCCAGCGGGCGAACACCATGGCGCAAATCCAGAAGGCCAGCCCCAGCAGCAGCAGGTGGTGGTAGTGATCGTACAACACCAGCTGAAACAGCAGGCCCATGGAGCAGCCCAGCAGGGTGCCGATGCAACGGGCCCGGCCCGACACCACGGCACCGGCGAAGCTCATGGGAAACAGCACCAGCACGGTGGCCACCTGGGCCGACAGCGAGTCCACCAGATCCAGGGTCTGAAACACCACAAAACTCAGGGTGGCGACAATGGCCCCCAGCAGGGTCTGGTGGCGCAGCACGTTGTCGCTTTTCTCCGGCAGCGCCCGGGCCACGGGGGCTTCACGGTTGGGCAGCAGGGCATAAAGCACCGCCGCCACCGCCACCGACAGGCAGGACGCCACCATGTTGCTGGCGGCCATGTCGGCCAGATGAAACTGGGGGTAGCTGGCAAAGTGCAGCATGATGCTGAGGCTGACGCATCCCGTGGCCCCGAACAGCATCAGCGGCCCCTTCGCCATCAGGTAAAAGCGCCACAAGAACAGCAAAAACACCGCGACCGTGTAGGCCGGCGGCCAGTGCCCGAGCAGGCCCGGCAACAGCATCACCTCCAGTGAGGTAAGCGCCGACGAGCCGATAAACTGCAACATGACAAAGCGATTGAGTACCGGCACCATGCCCAGCAGCAGCATGGGATAGACGGTAAAGAACACGCCCATCTGCCAGTCCATCACCTTGGCGGTGACCATGCCAATGGTGCTGCCAATGGCAATGCGCAGACAGCCCCTGAGTTTGTCGTCGGTAAGGGTCATGGCCACACGCCGCTCAGTAGAGATAGCGGAACTGACTGACCAGCCACAGCTGGGCCCAGCCCAGCCCGTGCAGCCAGCGGCCCGCCTCGGGAAACAGCTGTACCGTGGCCCGCGCGCCGGTGGCCAGCGCCGGCGCCGGCTCATCCAGGCTGATATGCACCCTGAGCCGCTGGGCGTCCCGCACCCAGCGATCGGTATTTTCCGGCTGCACCAGCAGGCCGTCGGGGGCCAGCTGACCCTGGCGCACGCCACTGTCGATGCTGCTGACATGGCCGTCGAAAATGCGTCCGGGCAGGGCGTCGAACACCACCCCCACCGGCGTACCGGTGGTGACGTGACGCAGGCTTTTTTCCCGCAAATCGGCGATCACCGTCAGTTCGTTGGAAATCAGTGCCAGCAACGGTTGCCCGGCCCGGGCCTGCACCCCTTCCTGCAACTGCAGGTTGCCGACCCGGCCGGCCATTTCTGCTTTTACCCGAGTGCGCTCCAGCGCCAGCCGGGCCTGTGCAAAGGCATTGTCGGCCTGCTCATAGGCCAGCCTCGCCGCCGCCAGCGCCTGCTCGGCTTGCTGTTGCCGGGCCTGCACCGCCTGCAGGGCACTATCGGCCTGCTGCGCCTGGTTGCGGGCCTGCTCGGCCTGCTGCACCGACATGTGGCCGAGCCGGTGCAGCCGCTCGAGCCGGGCGGCTTCCCGGGCCAGCTCCTCGGCCCGCAGTCGTGCCTGGTCGATTTCCGCCCGCACCGCCCGCATCGCTGCCTGCTGGCGTTCCTGGTCGGCGGCGGCCAGCTGCCGTTGCAGCCGGGTACGGGCCAGGGCCAGCCGGTAATCGGTATCGTCCAGCGCAAACAGCAGCTCGCCCGCCGCCACCGGCTGGTTATTGGTCACCGCCACCCTGGCCACCTGGCCCGCCACCCGCGGCGCCACCGACAGCACCGGCCGGTGCGCCTGGGCCTGAGGGGTCATGGGGGCATAGTTGTCGATCAGCACGAAGTACAGCAGCAGCACGCCGAAAACAGCCAGGGCGATGCGTACCCAGCGGTTGAAACTCTGCTCCGCGTTCATTGTTTGCCCTCTCGCTCGCCCAGTTGCTCACTCAGTTGCTGCAGATTGGCGCCAATATGGCGCACCATGCGCTCCAGCTCCGCCAGCTCCGCCTCGCTCAGACCAGCCAGCACCTGTTCCCGAGTATGGTCCAGCACGGCGTCCATTTCCGACAACAGCGGCCGCACCGCCGCAGTCAGGTGCACCGTCTTGCCCCGGCGGTCATTGGCACAGGGCCGGCGCTCCACCAGCCCCAGCCGCTCCAGGCCGTCCAGGGTGCGCACCAGCGACGGACCCTCCACCCCCACCCGGCGGGCCAGCCGGTGCTGTTGAATGCCGTCTTCCTGCTTGAGGTGGCTCAGGGTGATCCAGCGGCTCTGGGTCAGCCCCAGAGGCCTGAGGCGCTCGTCGTTGATCAGCCGCCACTGCCGCACCAGATTGGCCAGCGCCATGCCCAGTGTCATCATAGTTGCCCTCCCAATATATTTAGCTAGCTAATTATATTTACGCTATCAGTATTAGGCAAAAAAGCACGCCCTTGCAGGCAAGGTTTTTGCAAAGGTATTGTCCGAACCTCCATGTTTCGGCCAGACCGCAAAGAGTTGCACCATGATGTAGCAATTCGCCGGTCATGGGTTACACTGTTCGCACCACATTGGTGCAGGCGCCCACGAGAGGACTTCACACGTGAAAAGCCGGATCAACATTCAGACCATCATCGACAGTCAGCTCACGGCGGTACTGGTGGTGGACGGCAACCTGGTGGTGCACTTTGCCAACACCGCCGCCGAGCAGTTGCTGACCCTGAGCAAGCGCCGGCTGCAGGACGCCCGGCTGGACCAGGTGGTGGAAGACATCTCCCTCGACATGCGCCGCATTCAGCGCTGCATCGAGCTGGAGCAGGGCTTTACCAACAGCGAGGTGCAGGTGGTGATCGACGGCCTGCCCCGCTGGGTGGACGTAAGCGTAACCGCCTTTACCCTGGACAAGCGCACCCTGGCGCTGATGGAGCTGCGGCTTATCGACCAGCAAAAGAAGATCAGCCAGGAGCTGCAGCAACGGGCCCAGCAACAGGCGGCCCGGGAGCTGGTGCGCGGCCTGGCCCACGAGATCAAGAACCCCCTCGGCGGCCTGCGCGGCGCCGCCCAGCTGCTGGAGCGGGAGCTGGAAAAGGAAGAGCTGAAGGAATTTACCCACCTGATCATCGCCCAGGCCGACCGGCTGCGTAACCTGGTGGACCGGCTGCTCGGGCCCCAGCGCCCGGGCAAGCAGGAGGTGATTAACCTGCACTCGGTGCTGGAGCAGGTGCGCCGGCTGGTGAGCATGGACATTCCCCCCGGCATCACCCTCAGCCGCGACTACGATCCCAGCATTCCCGATCTGGCGATGGATTCGGAGCAGTTGCAGCAGGCCTTTCTCAACATGGTGCGCAACGCGGTGGAGGTGCTGGGCGATCACGGTCATATCACCATTCGCACCCGCACCGCCTTTCAGGTGATGCTGCAGGGCAAACGCTACCGGCTGGCGGCGGAGGTGCGCATTATCGACGACGGCCCGGGCATTCCCGCCGCCCTGCACGACACCCTGTTCTACCCCATGGTCACCGGCCGGGAAGGCGGCACCGGGCTGGGGCTGTCCATCGCCCAGGAGCTGATCCACCAGCACCAGGGCCGCATTGAATGCCAGAGCCGCCCGGGTCATACCGAATTTATTGTTTATCTGCCGTTACGACGATAGGAGCACTTTATGGCTGAACTGATTTGGGTCGTCGACGACGACAGCTCCATTCGCTGGGTGCTGGAGCGGGCCCTGGCCCAGGCCGGCTTTCGCTGCCGCAGCTTTGCCGACGGCGAAAGCGTGCTCCATGCCCTTGCCGAGACCCGCCCCGCCGTGGTGATCTCCGATATTCGCATGGGCGGCATGGACGGCCTCACCCTGCTGGGTGCCATTCACCAGCGAGTGCCCGAGCTGCCGGTGATCATCATGACCGCCCACTCCGATCTCGACAGCGCGGTCAGCGCCTACCAGCGCGGCGCCTTTGAATACCTGCCCAAACCCTTTGACATCGACGACGCCGTGGCCCTGGTGCAGCGGGCCGTGGCCTTCGTCAAGGAAAGCCGGCGCAAGGCCCCGGGGGAGCAACCGGAGGCGGTGCGCACGCCCGAGATCATCGGCGAGGCGCCGGCCATGCAGGAAGTGTTCCGCGCCATCGGCCGGCTGGCCCGCTCCTCCATTTCGGTGCTGATCAACGGCCAGAGCGGCACCGGCAAGGAGCTGGTGGCCCACGCCCTGCACAAACACAGCCCGCGGGCTCAGGATCCCTTTATCGCCCTCAACATGGCGGCCATCCCCAAAGACTTGATCGAGTCGGAGCTGTTCGGCCACGAAAAGGGCGCCTTCACCGGCGCCAACAACGTGCGCCGGGGCCGCTTTGAGCAGGCCGACGGCGGCACCCTGTTTCTGGACGAGATCGGCGACATGCCGCTGGACATTCAGACCCGGCTGCTCAGAGTGCTGGCCGACGGTCAGTTCTACCGGGTGGGTGGCCATCAGCCGATCAAGGTGGACGTACGCATCATCGCCGCCACCCACCAGGATCTGGAAAAGAAGGTGGCCGACGGCGACTTTCGCGAGGATCTGTTTCACCGCCTCAACGTCATTCGCATTCACATGCCGGCGCTCAGAGAGCGGCGGGAAGACATTCCCCGGCTGGCCCGCCATTTTCTGGCCCTGGCCGCCCGGGAGCTGAGTGTGGACGTCAAGACCCTGCACGCCGACACCCAGGCGCTGCTGCAGTCCCTGCCCTGGCCCGGCAACGTGCGTCAGCTGGAAAACGTGTGTCGCTGGCTTACCGTGATGGCCTCGGGCCAGGAAGTGCTGGTGTCCGATCTGCCCCCCGAGCTGCTGAAGCGGGAAGCCGAGCCGGCGCCGGCCGCCGCCGGCCAGCCCGCCGACTGGCGCCAGGCGCTGAAAAGCTGGGCCAGCAACGAGCTGGCCCGGGGCCGCAAGGATCTGCTGGCCGAGGCCCTGCCCGAGTTCGAGCGCATTCTGCTCGACTGCGCCCTGACCCAGAGCCAGGGCCACAAGCAGGAGGCCGCCCGGCTGCTGGGCTGGGGCCGCAACACCCTGACCCGCAAGCTGAAGGAGTTGCAACCGGAAACATCGGCCACAAAGGAGTAAGCTTGACGGTGCCATTCTCACACGGGAGTTTTCATGATCGACACCAGCCTGCCCCTGCTCGACCTGCACCGTCATCTGGACGGCAATATTCGCCCGGCCACCATACTGGAGCTGGGCCGGGCCTTTAACCTGGCCCTGCCCGCCGATACCCTGAGCGGGCTGCTGCCCCATGTGCAGGTACAGGGCAACACCCCCGATCTGCTCTCCTTTCTCGCCAGGCTCGACTGGGGCGTCAAGGTGCTGGGCAGTTACGACGCCTGCCGCCGGGTGGCCTATGAAAACGTGGAAGATCTGCAACATGCCGGCATCGACTACGCCGAGCTGCGCTTCAGTCCCGGTTACATGGCCATGAGCCATGAGCTTGAACCCGAAGGGGTGGTGGAAGCGGTGATCGACGGCGTGACCGCCGGCAGCCGGGATTTCGGCGTGCCGGTGAAGCTTATCGGCATCATGAGCCGCACCTTTGGCGAGGCCGCCTGCGAGCGGGAGCTGACGGCCTGCCTGGCCCATGCCGGCAGGCTGGTGGCCATGGATCTGGCCGGCGACGAGGCCGGCTTTCCCGGCGAGCGCTTTAACGAGCATTTCAGACGAGTGCGTGACGCCGGCCTGCAGGTCACCGTGCACGCCGGCGAGGCCGCCGGCAGCGCCAGCGTGTGGCAGGCGGTGCGGGAGCTGGGCGCCAGCCGCATCGGCCACGGCGTGCGCGCGGTGGAAGACGAACGCCTGCTCGACTACCTGGCCGAGCACCGAATCGGCATTGAGACCTGCCTGACCTCCAATCTGCAGACCAGCACGGTAACCGATCTCGCCCATCACCCCGTTCACCGCTTTCTGGAAAAGGGCATTCGGGTCTGCCTCAATACCGACGATCCGGCGGTGGAAGGCATCGAACTGCGCCACGAATACACCAGCGCGGCCCGGGCCGCCGGCCTCACCCCGCAGCAGTCACACCAGTGTCAGGAAAACGCCCTCAATATGGCGTTTATCAGCCCGGTGGAACGGGCCGCGCTGCTGCTGGCCTGCGCCGAGCGGGAATGACCGGCCCGGGGAATGGGGAGTGGCAAGAAACTCCCCCCCATTCCCTGCACCCCATGCCCTGCCCCCCAATCCCTGCCGTTAATCAAATGACCCGTGAGAACTGCTGGCGGCGGGCCTGTTTGCGGGAGTGCACGTCAAAGCACATGCAGATATTGCGGATCAGCAGCCGCCCCTTTAGCGTCACGCTGATGCGATCCGCTTCCCGGACCACCAGGCCGTCGTCCACAAAGGTCTGCAGCAGCCCGAAGTCTTCGGCGAAGTAGTCGTTGAACACGATGCCGTATTGTTGCTCGAGGGGCGCGAAGTCGAGTTCGAAGTTGCAAATCAGGGTCTTGATCAGATCCCGGCGCAGGCAGTCGTCCTCGTTCAGGGCATAGCCCACGCTCTGGGCATGGCCCAGTTCGTCGAGCCGGGCGTAATACTGTTTCAGATCCTTGAGGTTCTGGGAGTAGGCGTCGCCGATCATGCTGATGGACGACACCCCCAGCCCCAGCAGATCGCAGTCCCCCTGGGTGGTGTAACCCTGAAAGTTGCGGTGCAGCTCGCCGTGGCGCTGGGCCACCGCCAGGCTGTCGTCGGGCAGGGCGAAATGATCCATGCCGATAAACTGGTAGCCCTGGCCGGTGAGGTAGCGAATGCTGTCCTGCAGCATGGTCAGTTTCACCGCCGGCGCCGGCATGTCCTCGTCCTTCAGCTTGCGCTGGGCGGAAAACCGGCTGGGCAGGTGGGCATAATTGAATACCGACAGCCGCGCCGGCTTCATCGCCACCACCTGTTCCAGGGTGTGGTGAAAGCTCTCCGGGGTCTGCAGCGGCAGACCGTAGATCAAATCCAGATTGGTGGAGACAAAACCCAGCTCGGCGGCCCGGGCCACCAGGGCACGAATAAAGTCGTTGTCCTGTTCCCGGTTAACCACCTTCTGCACATCCTTGTTGAAGTCCTGCACCCCCAGGCTGATGCGGTTGAAGCCTTCCGCTTTCAGCACATCGAGCAGCTCCAGCTCGATGCGGCGCGGATCGATTTCAATGCTGAATTCGCCCGCCTCGGCAAACTGAAAGTGCCGGCGCAGCAGGCCGTTCAGCCGCCGGATTTGTGGCGCGGTGAGAAAGGTGGGGGTGCCACCGCCCCAGTGCAGCTGGGTGACGGTGCGCCCGGCAAAACGCGGCGCCATGGCCTGAATTTCCCGCTCAAGATAGTCGAGGTAAATGTCGGCCTTGTTCTGGTGACGGGTGATCACCTTGTTGCAGCCGCAGTAGTAGCAGAGCTTGTGGCAGAACGGAATGTGCACATAGAGCGACAGCGGACGCTCGGGGTAGCGGGCGGTGGCGGCCTCGAATTCGGCGATGCCAAAATCGCCGGTAAACTCGAGGGCGGTAGGGTAAGAGGTATACCGCGGCCCCGAGTAATTGTATTTTTCGATGAGGGTCTGATCCCACTCGATTGCTGACATTGTCTCCTCCCCGGTCAGCGACCGGGCAGTTCCAGACTGGCCAGGCGCTCGACCTCAATTTTAATGGTGGCTTCCAGCTCGCCTTCGTGGCCGGCCCGTTCCAGGTCCAGCCGCATGAGCTCGTTGCGCTTCAGCTGCTTGCGGGCGTCGTGGGTCGGCATTTCCTTCACTCTGTCATAGAGGTCGTAGAGGCCGGGATACTCGGCGGCAAAGTCCCTGGGCTGGTCGAACTGCAGCGCATTCAGCAGGTTGGTCAGGCGGATGGCGCCTTCCGACAGGTTGCACTGATCTTCGCGTACCGCCTGAGCAATGACCCGCACGCTTTCCAGAATGCGGTGGTTGCGCTTGGCAATGGCCTTTTTCCGGTATTGTGTCTGCTGGCGCAGTTTCGCCAGCAGCATGCCCGCATACACGGCCAGACCCGCAATGATGACGCCGCCCGCCAGGGCGGCCATCAGCCAGGGTGAGATCATGACTTGTCTTCCTCGTCCCGGTATTGAGCAGGATCAAGCTCGGCGTCCATAAAACGGTCCCAGAGGTCGTCGCCGGGCTCGGCGTCGTCGTCTTCATCCAGCAGACCAAGCTGCTCCAGCAGTTGCTGGTGACGGGCCAGAGTGCGGTCGAGCCAGACCTTGTCGTCCTTGCTCAGCTTGTCACCCGCCTCCACCCGGTCCAGCAGGGTGTTGAGACGCTCATCGTTCTCAAGCGCTTCAAGCTCCTGCTCGGGGGTGAGCTCTTTTTTGGCCACGGGCTTGACCCTGGGCATGGCTGCCGCGTCGCGGGCGGCGTCTTCCTGCACCAGGGCCACGGGCTTGCGTGAGCCCAGACGCGGATCCTTGGGGGCCTTCCGGGCATGATCGCCCTGCTTGCCGCCTTCCACATTGTGGCGCGAGCCCGGGGTCAGGCCCTTGCGTCTGGCCTTGCGCTTGCGCTCCCTGCCCTGTTCGGCGGTTTCCCGGCTTTCCTTGCGGGCACCGATGCGACCCGGGGTACGGGCCTTCTTGATACGTGTCATAACGACTCCGGTTTGTGCAGAAGAATGACATCGGCACCGATAAATTCGATGCCGAGCCCGTCCCGTTCTGCCAGCCACACAAAAGTATCGCGGCTGAAAAAGCAGACATGGGTGGGATCCTGTTTATAGTGCCAGGAGGCAAAGGCCGCCTGGTCCCGGGCCAGCTTGGTCATCAGTCCCAGCCAGCCGCCGGGCCGGAGCATGGCCAGCAAACGCCGCCATTCCCGCCCCGGTGAGTAAAAGTGCTCAATCGCCTCGGTACAGGTTACAAAATCGTATTGCCGCTGCAACCGTTCGGGATAATGCGCATAGTAAGGGTCATAGGTGGTGACCGAAAAACCGGCCTCGTTGAACATGGCGGCCAGCGCCGGGCCGGGCCCGCAACCAAAGTCCAGCCCCACACTGCCCGGCGCCAGCCGCGCCATCAGCGGCGCCGCCAGCCGGCTTAAAAAGCGGCGGTAGCCCGCATCCTCGGGATCGTTGTCATGTAAGTCGTACTCGGCCTTTTCCGCCTCGGCGGCCAGCCGCTGAGCGGGCTCCACAAAGATCAGCCCGCATCGGGCGCAACGATGATAACGGCGGCGATCCTGGTGAAACAGGGCATGGTCGGAAAAGTCGCAGAGCGGACAACAAAAGGCGGGCGGGAAAGAAGACATCAACAAACCGGGTCAAGGCGGGGGGCGGACGCCCCCCTTGAGCGATCAGTGCAGGCCGGCCACATACTGGGACAGCACGGCAATGTCGTCGTCGGTCAGCTTGGCGGCAATGTCGCGCATCATGCGGTTGGGGTCGTTTTCCCGCTCACCACTGCGGAACAGCTCCAGCTGGGCCTTGATGTAGGCCGGGTGCTGGCCGCTCAGGCTGGGGAACCTGGCGGACTCCAGGCCTTCGCCACGGGGACCGTGACAGGCGATGCAGGCGGTCACGCCGCGCTCGATGTCACCCCCCTGATACAGGGCGGCGCCGCGCTCGATCACCTCTTCGGCTACCGGCACCGGGGTAATGGCCTGGCTGGCATAGTAGGCGCCCAGATCGGCCATGTCCTGCTCGGACAGGGGCATGGCCATGCCGCCCATGATGGCGTTGGCGCGGCCTGCGCCACCGGTGGCGGCGGCCTTGAAATCGGCCAGCTGCTTGGCAATATAGGAAGCGTGCTGACCGGCCAGTTTGGGGTACATGTCGGTCGGGCTGTTGCCGTCGTTGCCATGACAGGCGGCACAAGCGGCGGATTTGGCCTTACCGGCTTCAACATCGCCCTGGGCCTGTGCGGTACCGGCCACTCCGAGCATTAAGGCTAGCGTGAAAACAATTTTTTTCATGACGTTCCGACTTCTCGTTGTTAGAGCTTCCAGATCACATACCTGCAAGGGCATGTTACAATGCGATTTAAAAAACCGCACTATTCTACACAATTTTGCCGGAAAGTAATCAGGGCGGCTTCATAACCTCGGGGAATTCACATTGAACAACAACAAGATAAACTTTAACGCCGCCCGCTTCATTACCAGCGCGCCCAACATACGGCAGATGCCCGCCGACACCGGCGTGGAAATCGCCTTTGCCGGCCGCTCCAACGCCGGCAAATCGTCGGCGCTGAACACGATCACCCAGCACAAATCCCTGGCCCGCACCAGTAAAACCCCGGGGCGGACTCAGCTGATTAACGTGTTTGAACTGAGCGAAGGCAAGCGCCTGATCGATCTGCCCGGCTACGGCTACGCCAGGGTGCCGGAAGAAATGAAGCTCAAGTGGCAGGAAGCGCTGTCGGAATACCTGCAGCAGCGCGACAGCCTCAAGGGGCTGGTGGTGCTGATGGACATTCGCCACCCGCTGAAAGACATTGACCAGCAGCTGCTGCAATGGGCCAGCGACTGTGAGCTGCCGGTACTGGCGCTGCTCACCAAGTGCGACAAGCTGAAATCCGGCGCCCGCAAGGCCGAGGTACTGCGCGTGCGCGAAGCGGTGGCCATGTTTGGCGGCAACATTCGGGTCGAGGCGTTCAGCTCGCTCAAGGGGCTGGGCGTGGATCAGGCCAAGGACGTGCTGAGCGAATGGCTGCTGCAGGACGACGTGACCGCCGGCACCGATGAGCCCGCCTGATGCGCCTGGACCGTTTTCTGTGTGAAACCACCGGGCTGACCCGGTCGCTGGCCAAAAAGGCGCTGGCCCGGGGCGAAGTCACGGTGAACGGCGAGCGGGTCAAAAAGGGCGATATCAAAATCGGTGAACAGCAGGTCCATCTCGATGGCCGTCTGCTGAGTCTGCAGGCCCCGCGCTACCTGATGCTGCACAAGCCGCCAGGCTACATCAGCGCCACGCAGGACGAGGTGCACCCCTGCGTGCTGCAACTGCTGCCGCCCGCGCTGGCTTCGGGCCTGCAGTGCGCCGGCCGGCTCGACGTGGACACCACCGGCCTGCTGCTGCTCACCGACGACGGCCAGTGGTCGCACCGGCTGCGCTCACCCCGGCGGGCCTGCCCCAAGACCTACCGGGTGGATCTGGCCGAGCCCCTCGCGGCCGGCACCGCCGAGCGTTTTGCCGAAGGCCTGCTGCTGAACGGCGAAGACAGGGCCACCCTGCCCGCCACCCTGGAAGTGCTCAGCCCCACTCACGTGCTGCTGACCATTCAGGAAGGCAAGTACCACCAGGTCAAGCGCATGTTCGCCGCCGTGGGCAACCGGGTCACCGCCCTGCACCGGCTGCGCATCGGCGATATCGTGCTCGACAATGCCCTGGCCGAAGGGGAATGGCGCCCCCTTACCCCCGAGGAAGTGGCGTCCATTACTTGAGGCGTAAGGCCAAATGGTCAACACCGCGCTCGCCGGCGCAAACCATTACCTTTCTCCTCACTCCTCACCGGCTACCGGAATATCCAGCCAGAAGCAGGCGCCCTCGCCTGTGCTTGATGCAAAGCCCACGGCGCCGTTCATGCGCTCCATCAGCTCCCGGGTGATGGCCAGCCCCAGTCCGGTGCCCCCCTTCTTGCGGGTATCCGAGCTGTCGGCCTGAGCAAACTTCTCGAAAATACGGCTCTGAAACGCCTCGGGCACCCCCTCGCCCTGATCCTGCACCCTGAGCCGCACCCGGCCGTTGCCGGCGCTTTCGGTACTGATGCGCACCTCGCCGCCGTCGGGAGAAAATTTGACCGCGTTGGAGAGCAAATTGGCCAGCGCCTGAAACAGCCGGTCCCGGTCTGCCAGTACCCGGGCGCCGTCCAGCTGTGCACCCAGCGTCAGCCTCACGTTCCTGCCCTCGCCCAGCGGGCGGTGACTTTCCACAGCGTCCTGCACCAGCTCATGCAACGCCAGGGACTGCACATCAAAATGCATCTTGCCCGCCACCAGTTTTTCCATGTCGAGCAGATCGTTAATCAGCAGGTTGAGCCGGCGGCTGTTGTTGTGGGCCACCTCCACCAGTTGCGCCACCGGTGGCGCCAGCTCGCCCATCGCGCCCTGCACCAGCAGACCCAGGGCACCGCTGATGGCGGTGAGCGGCGTGCGCAATTCGTGGCTGACGGTGGACACGAACTCCTTTTGCATGCGATCCACCTTTTTCAGCTCGCTGATGTCTTCCATCAGGGTCCACACCAGCCGCCGGCCGCCCGCATCCCGAATCAGCATGCCCTGCTGACGCACCGGAAAGCAGGAGCCGTCACGGCGCCGCAACTCCTTTTCAAAGGGCGGGTAACGGCCATGGCGCGCCAGCGCGTCCTGCGCATCGGCATCGGCCTGCCGGTATGGCACCGGGGTCAGGGCCGTCAGTGCCAGGCGCAACAGCCCGGCCTTGGGGTAGCCGGTGGCCTCCAGCAGGGCCCGGTTGGCATCGAGAATGCGCCCGCTGCCGGCATCGCTCAGCACAATGCCGATGGACGACAGCTCAAACAGGCCCCGCAACCGTTGCTCACTGGCGGCCAGCGCCAGCTCCGCCTGTTTCTCGTGCTCGATGTCGGTCAGGTAGCCATGCCAGATGGTGCTGCCGTCTTCCAGCCGCTCGGGCCGGGCCCGGCCCTCCACCCAGTGAGTACCGCCATCGGTCCGGCGCACCCGGTACTGGGCATGCCAGTCCGACAGCGCCCGCTCGGAATGGGCAATGCTGTCGGCCACCGCCTTGAGATCCGGCGGGTAAATGCGTTCAAATACCGCTTCCGCGCTTTCCCGCACCGCCCCGACCGACACCTGATACACCTGTTCGATGCCGGCGCTGCTGTAGGGAAAGGCGCTGCGACCGTCGGGCCAGCGCCGGTACTGGTAAAGCATGCCCGGCAGCTGGGTGGCCAGCTTGTCGAGCCGGGTCTGGTAGCGCTGGCGGCTGAGCATGTCGCCCAGCCAGCGGGCCATCAATGCCAGAAACATGCGATCGGTCACATCAAAGGAACGCTCGCGCACGCCGGCGGATGAAAAGTTGAGGGTACCAAACAGCTCGCCATCCACCACCAGCCGGGTGGCAATATAGGACTCCAGCCCCATGGTGCGATAACAGGGCGTGCCGGAAAATTCCGACCGGCCCATGTGATCGATGGCCAGTACCCCGTCCTGCTCCAGCATCAGCCGGCAGTAGGTCTGCTCCACTTCAAACTGCAGCCCGGGGGCAATGCCGGCCCCGTCGGGCGCCGACACCCAGCGCACCACGTACACATCGCCGATGATCTCGCTGGCAATGGCCACATCCAGCTGCAGGAATTCCCGTCCCAGCGCCAGCGCCTGAGTAATGCGCTCGTCAACCGACCCTTCCAGTTTGAACGCCATGCGGTTGAGTACGGCCAGCGCCCGGTTGCGCCGCTCCAGCTGGGCCAGCGCCTCCTGCTCGGCGCTGATGTCGATATGGGTGCCGTAAATGATGCCCGGCTTGCCGTCGGCACCGCAGTCGAGCAGCCGCCCGCGGCTGTGCACCCACACCCAGTGGCCATGCTTGTGACGCATTCTCACCCGGCATTCGTACACCGGGTCCAGGCCCTTGATGTGACGTTCCAGCATGGCCTCGGCCAGCGCCAGATCCTCCGGGTGCACCCGGCTTTTCCAGGTGTCGACGCTGGTTTCGCCCAGCTCCTCCAGCCGGCAGCCCAGCATTTCAGCCCAGCGATCGTTGAAGCGGCACAGGCCCGTCTGCATGTCGCACTGCCAGGTGCCGATATTGGCCCCCTCGATGATCAACTGAGCCCGGTATTCACTCTCGGCCAGACTTTTGCGCAATTCTTCCAGCCGCTGCCGGCTGAGCTGCTCTTCCACACAGTCGGCCAGGGTACGCAGCAGCTCGCCGTCCTGCTCGCCAAAGCGCCGCGGACGACTGTCGATCACGCACAGGGTACCGATGCGAAAGCCCTCCAGACTGTGCAGGGGGGCGCCGGCATAAAAACGGATGTGGGGTGCTTCGGTCACCAGCGGATTGTCGGCAAAGCGTTCGTCTTTCAGGGCGTCTTCCACCACAAAGGTACGGCTGTCGAGAATGGCGTGACCGCAAAAGGAGATGTCGCGCCCGGTTTCGCAGGCATTCAGACCCTGAGCCGACTTGAACCACTGGCGCTCGCTGTCCACCAGCGACACCAGGGCAATCTCCACGCCGAAACTTTGCCGGGCAATACGGGTCAGCCGGTCAAAACGGGCCTCGGGCGGGGTGTCGAGCAGGCCGGTGCGCCGCAGGGCCTGCAACCGCTGGGGCTCATCAAAGGGCAGTGCGGGGGTTTTCATGACAGGCTCCCTTCACGTAAATCCAGTTCGGTATCGGTACCGACCGGCAGTTCAACCCACAGGTGGGCGCCGCGCCGGTTGTAAAAACCGATACGCCCCCCCATCAGTTCCACCAGCTCCTTGCAGATGGCCAGCCCCAGTCCGGTGCCCTTGACCGCACGCATGGTGCCGTGCTCCGCCTGAGCGAAACGATCGAACAGCCGCTCGGCAAAGGCGGCGGGAATGCCGTCACCCTGATCGCTGACGGTAAAGCGCAGCCAGTCCGGCCCGGCCGGCTCCACCGACACCGTGACCCGGCCGCCGGCGGGAGAAAACTTGATGGCATTGCTGATCAGGTTGTCCAGCAACTGGCGTACCCGCAGCGGGTCCAGCAGCACCGGCAGCGCCCGCCCGCAGGCATTGTGCAGACTGACCTCGTGCTCCGCGGCCATGGGTCCGTTGCCACTGATGGCCTCGTCGATCAGCCGGTTCAGGCAGCAGGGCACCGGCGCCAGCTCGAGCTTGCCGGCACTGAGCTTGCTGAAATCCAGCAGATCGGTGATCAGGTGCTGCAGCCGCTCACCGTTGCGCAGGGCCAGCCGCACCAGCTCGCCGGTTTTCTCCGGCAGCGGCCCCGATACGCCCGAGTCGACCAGCCGCAGCGCACCGTTGATGGAGGTGAGCGGGGTACGCAGCTCGTGACTGACCACGGCCACAAAGTCGTCCTTTACCTGACTCAGGGCCCGCCGCTCGGCGGTGAGCCGGTTAAAGGCCCGGGCCAGCCGCACCAGCTCGGGTACGCCGGTTTCCGGCAGGGGTTGCTCATTGCCGACCCGGGACGCCATGGTGTGAATGCGCCGGGTCATGGCTTCCAGCGGGCGCATGGCGCTCCAGGCCATCCAGAAGGCGATCAGCGCCAGTCCTCCGCCAATCACCAGGCTGATGCCGGCAAAACGCATAAAAAAGGCCCGGGCCGGCGCCACCACCTGCTTGTGCGGCAAGGCCCGCACAAACAGCCAGCCCAGCTGCTGCAGATGGGTGGTGGCGTACACCCATTGTTTTTCGCCGCTCCGTTCCGTCACGCCCAGCCGTTCGCCGGCCAGAACGGCATCCACCAGGGGATCCACGCCCGGCGCCGGCAGCGGTTGCAGCTCGCTCGCCAGTTCCTGGCCGTTATACACATACACCAGGTTCTCGGTATCGAGGATCTTGAAGCTGACCCCTTCCCGGCGTGCCTCGCTCAGCCGCTGCTCGGGCAAAATGGAGGTGGTGGCCAGATTGAGTACGCCCCCCAGTATACCCAGCAGATCGCCGTCGTCCGACAAGATCGGACTCAGAAAGGAGATCAGCGGCGCCCCGGTGGTGCGGCCGATGATGGGATGGCTGATCACGGACGCATGGGTGCGCATCAGCGCCTGAAAGTGGCTGCGATCGGCATAGTTGGTGCCCAGCCGTCCCGGCACCAGGGTGGTTTCGGCAATGGCGGTGGCATTGGCGTCAAACACCATGACGCCGTCGGGAAACTGCCGCCGCAGGGCGGGATGGCGTTCCAGCCGGGCCAGCAGCTCGGCCACCGAATACAGGCTGGTGCCGTTCGAGAGCTGGGACGCCAGGCTTTCCAGGGTGTGCTGGCGCAGGGCCAGGGTCTGCTCCACCTGCTCGGCGGCGCGCACGGTTGCATTGTACTGGCGCTGGCTGTATAGCTGTTCAAAATCGTCCACCAGCGAATGATAGGCGGTGGCCAGCACGCCAAGCACGGTGAGCAGAGCCCCGGCCAGCATGATCAGTGCGATACGTCCCTTGAGCGATAATCCCATGCGGCCTCTTTTTTCAATTCCATGGCGGGCGTGACACAGAACCCAACAAACAGGTCCCGAACGAAACTTTATCAACATATACTGACCATGACCATGCAGAACCGGTTCGTATGAATTTCACTCAATGTCCTGGGAGCCGTTAATGTCCGATACCAAGCCGCTGGAACAACAGCTTGCCCTGCTGCGGGAGCGATTTACCGAGCGAACCCTGAGCCAGCTGAACGCGCTGCTGGAGCGGATCGATACCTGGCAGCCCCCCCGCTCTCCCCACCCCCTGGTGGACGCCCTGGGGCAGTTGCTACACCGGCTGGCAGGTTCGTCCGGCACCTTTGGCCTGAGCGAACTGGGCCGGCAGGCCGCCGCTCTGGAACAGACTCTCAAGGCTCGTCTGGCGGACGGCGAGCCGGACGAGGCCAAAGCCACTGCCCTGCTCGACCAGGCCCGGCATGATCTGACCACCCTGATGGGACTGTTGCAGCCGCCCCAGTCGGTGTCCATTCCTTCATCCCGGCCTTTGGCCGGGACCGGGGCCGGCAGCGAGTTGCTGGTGATCGGCCAGCAGCTTGGTGCTCTCGCCAGCGCCCTTCGCCATTATGGCTTTGAGCTGAACGAGGTCACCGACGCCGCCACCCTGCAACGCCCGGACTGGCACCCGCACCTGGTGGTGCTCACCGACGATGAACAGCTGCAGGCGGTCACCGACTGGAACCGGCAACAGGCCGCCCGGGCCGCTTGCCAGGCGCCGCCCGTGCTCTGTGCCGGGGCCGGCACCGATTTTGCCAGCCGTTACCAGCTGGCCGAACTGGGGGTGGATGGCCTGTTTACCTTGCCGGCGGACGTGCCCGAGCTGGTGGCGCGCATTGAACGGCTGCGCCAGGAGCGCCTGGAAACCGGCAGAGCCCGCGTGCTGCTGCTGGATGACGACGAGGAGCTGGCCGAGCGTTATCGCCTGGTGCTGACCGGCGCCGGCATGAAGGTGCGGGTGCTGAACCGCCCCGAGGCCCTGATGACGGTGCTGACCGAATTCCGGCCCGATATTTTGCTGATGGATATTCACATGCCACCCTGGTCGGGCACCACCCTGGCACGAATGGTTCGCTTTGAACCCCAGTGGCTGAGCCTGCCCATCGTTTACCTGTCGTCCGAACAGGACCGGGATCGCCAGCTCAGCGCCCTGGCCCAGGGCGCCGATGAATTCATCACCAAACCCATTTCCGACGAACGGCTGATCCGCACCGTGGGCATTCTCTGCCATCGCGCCCGTCAGCTGTCCCAGCTGCTGTCGAGCGATGGCCTCACCGGCCTGCTCAACCATCCCCATATCAAGCAGGCCCTGACCCACGAACACGCCCGGGTACGGCGCCATGGCCATGCCACCATGGTGGCCATGCTCGATCTGGATCACTTCAAGCAGGTCAACGACAACCACGGCCACACCACCGGCGACCTGGTGATCCGCACCCTCGCCCACCTGCTGAAGCGACGCCTGCGCAACACCGACAGCCTGGGCCGCTACGGCGGCGAGGAATTTGTGGCGGTGCTGCCCGGGTGCGAGCCCGGGCAGGCCCGCACCCTGTTTGAACAGCTGTGCCGGGACTTTGCCGCCCTCGACTTTCGCGGACCGCAGCAGGCGTTTCATGTCACCGTCAGCGTCGGGCTGGCCCGGCTCAACGACTTTACCAGCGCCGAACAGGGGCTGAACGCCGCCGATGAAGCCCTGTATGAGCAAAAACGACGCGGGCGAAACGGCGTAACCGACTATGCTGAACTGTGTCTGCCGGAATCAAATGAGTAGATATTGCGTGAACATACTGCTGCTTGAAGACGATGAACTGATCGCCGATCTGGTGGAAGCCGTGGTCACCGGCCTGGGCTCGGACATTCGCGTCACCCATGCCACCACCCTCACCGCCGCCCGCAATGCCTGGCAACGCCAGGGAGCCGATCTGGTGCTGTGCGACTGGAACCTGCCCGACGGCTCCGGGCTCGATCTGGTCAGACTGATCCGGCATCACGACAACAACACGCCGGTGATCATCATCAGCGCCAGCTCCGACCGGGAACACGTCAAGCTGGCCCTGCACCAGGGCATTACCGACTTTATCGCCAAGCCCTTTGATGTGGCCATGCTGCACCAGCGGCTGCAACCGGTGCTGGACACCCTACGCAAGCAACACCCGGCCAGCTCGTCCTCACTGCCGCCACCGGAGCAATGGCTGGAGCAGGCACTGGGAGACCGGCTGCAGCTGCCGGGCGAGCTCTCTGCCGACCAGGTACTGCCGCTGCTGGGCCAGAGCGAGGAGCTGACCGCGGCGGAGCTGGCCAGCCAGTGGAAAAACCAGACGGCCCTGACCGCCCGGTTGCTGCAGCTGGCCAACAACATATCCCTCAAGCGCAGCGGCCAGCCGGTCTCAAGACCGAGCGAGGCCATCGCCCTGCTCGGCATTCCCATGTCCCTCAGCTGCGCCATGGCCATGGCGCTGAACATTGCCGGCGGCCTGAATGCACCGGCCCTGCAGGCCCGCGCCAGAAACTACCAGGCCCACTCGGAGCAGGTGGCCGCCATCGCCCGGGCCATGGCCATCAGCCTGGAACTGGACGGCGCCAGCTGCCACGCCGCCGGCCTGCTCAGCCGCTGCGGCGAGCTGGCGGTGCTGCGCACCCTGCAGGCCTATATCGATCGGGGCGGCCGGCTCGACGAAGCCGGCCTCGACACCCTGCTGCGAGAGTGGGGGCCGCGCTACGGCAACCGCCTGAAGATTCAGTGGGGCCTGCCCATTCCGCTGCGGGAGCTGGCCGGTGCCGTGCACATGGCCCCCTCTCACGCCACCCGCAAGGCCCTGATGGTGATGCACCTGGCCGGCCTGCGGGTGGCCTCGCAACTGCACGGCCCCGAGGCCGAGCGTCTGCTGCGCCGTACCGGACTGGATCCGGACAAATGGCTGGATACGCCGGCCTGACTCATACCATTACACCAAGGACAGGACATGCAACCAAGCACCGAACCCAAACGCATACTTTACGTGGAAGACGACGAGGACATTCGCGAAATCGCCCGGCTGGCACTGGAGGTGGTGGGCGGTTTTGAAGTGATGCTGTGCGCCTCGGGCGAGCAGGCCCTGGCCGACGCCGCGGCCTTTGCGCCCGACATTATACTGCTGGACGTGATGATGCCGGGCATGGACGGCCCCTCCACCCTCAGCGCCCTGCGCCGGCTGCCGGCGGTGAGCGACACCCCGGTGGCCTTTATGACCGCCAAGATCCAGCCGCGGGAAATTGCCGCCTACAGGGAAATGGGCGCGGCGGACGTGATCGCCAAGCCCTTTGATCCCATGACCCTGCCGGAGCAGATCCGGACTATCTGGCAGAAAGCGATGGCATAAACCACAAACCGGAGCGCAGGCGGGCCGCCGCGCTCCATCTCAGTCATCCCGCTTGCGGGCGGAGCTGCCAAGCTGGTGGGTCTTGAGATCGTAGCGTTCCTTGATCACGTCCTTGACCGTGCCTTCCCACAGCTTGATGCCCACAAAATAGCCGGCCCGGGCCAGCACATGGGCCGCCACCGGCGCCGTCATGATCACGAACACCACCACCGCCAGCGCCCGTACCACCAGGCTGGCTTCGGGAAAGTACACCGCAAAGCCACAGGCCATCAGCCCGGCCCCCAGGGCCCCGGCCTTGCTGGTGGCATGCATGCGGGTCAGCAGATCCGGCATGCGAATGATGCCGATGCCGGCCAGCAGCATCAGAAAGGAGCCCAGCAGCAAAAACAGGCTGGTAATGATGTCAGTCATCATCGCGCTGTCCTCCCTGCTCCAGATAGCGGGCAAAGCCCACCGCCGCCATAAAGGAGGTGAGCGCCAGCACGATGACCACATCGATCAGCACCGGCGTGTCGTAGGCCACGCTGTACAGCAGAATAAAACCGATGGTCAGGGACGCGATCACTTCCAGCGCCACCACCCGGTCCGGCAGGGTAGGACCGATCAGCAGCCGTATGGTGGCCAGTACCAGACCCAGGCTCAGAAACACAAACGACAATGTCAGGGCAAGTTCAAACATGGGCTCATCCCAGCAAATCAATCACACGGGCCTCAAGGGCCTTGAATTCCGCCAGCTGACGGGACTCGTCTTCCAGATACATCAGGTGCACATACAGCACCCGGCGGTCGCTCGACACATCCAGGGTCAGCGAGCCGGGGGTGGCGGTGATCAGGTTGGCCAGTATGGTGATGCCCCCTTCATCCTTCAGATCCAGCGGAATGGCGATCACCCCGGGGCGCATCAGATGAGTGGGCGTAAGCACGTCGTAGGCCACCCGGGCGTTGGACTTGATCAAGTCCCAGATAAAGAACAGCACAAAGCTGACGATGCGCGGTGCCTTGCCGAAGTAGCGGGCAAAGGTGGGCTTGTCGCGGCCCACATAGGCCAGCACCAGATAACTGAGCAGCACCCCCACCACCAGATTGCTGATGCTGTAGGTGCCCGACAGCACCACCCAGGCCAGGGCCAGCAGCATGTTCCATCCAAAGGCTTTCATTGGCTTCCTCCCAGCACCGCTTCAATATAGCCCGCCGGCGACAGCAGCTGCTCCGCCGTGGCCATGGCCAGCTGCACAAACCACTCGGCGCCAAAGCCGATGGTCAGGGTGATCAGCGCCAGCCCGGCGATGGGCGCGTACAGCACATACAGGTGCGGGTCCCGTTCCCCCCGCAGGGACTTGGCGTCTTCGGGCAACCCTTTCCAGAACGCCTCGGCCCAGATCTTGACCATGGAATACAGGGTCAGCAGGCCCACGATCAGCGCCATGGCCACCATCAGCCAGTGGCCCTCGAGCACACCCGCCTTGATCACCGTGAACTTGGCAAAAAAGCCCGACAGCGGCGGCAGCCCGGCCAGCGACATGGCCGGGATCAGGAACAGGGCCGCCAGCCAGGGCGCCGAGCGATACAGCCCGCCCAGCTTCGCCAGATCATAGCTGCCGTGGTAGCGGTACATGACCCCGCTCACCAGAAACAGGTTGGTCTTCACGATAATGTGGTGAAAGATGTAGAACACCCCGCCGGCCACCGCCAGCGGCGTGAACAGCGCCAGCCCCACCAGCATGTAGCCGATCTGGCTGATGATGTGAAAGGACAGAATGCGCCGCACCTCGAACTGGGCCGCCGCCCCCAGCACCCCGGTGACCATGGTGAATATGCCCATGGCCATCAGCACGGTGCCGTGGGTAAAGCCGGTGTCCTGCACGAAGATCAGGCTGAACACGCGGAACAGGGCGTAGACCCCCACCTTGGTCAGCAGGCCGGCAAACACCGCCGAAATCGCCACCGGCGGGGTGTGGTAGGACGCCGGCAGCCAGAAGAACAGCGGAAACGCCGCCGCCTTGATGCCAAAGGCCACCAGAAACAGCATGGCGATCACCGTGACCAGCCCGCTCTGCTCGGCGCCATTCAGCTTCACCGCCAGATCCGCCATGTTGAGGGTGCCGGCGTAGCCGTACAACAGCCCCACGGCGGTCAGGAACATGGCCGAGGAGATCAGGTTGAGGGTCACGTACTTGATGGCCCCTTCCATCTGGGCCCGCTCGCCCCCCAGGATCATCAGGCCAAAGGAGGCGATCAGCAATATCTCGAACCACACATAGAGGTTGAAGATATCGCCGGTGAGAAAGGCCCCGGCCACCCCCGCCAGCATCAGGTGCAGCAACGGGTAATAACCAAAGGCCTCGTGGCTGCGGGACATGGTGGCCAGCGAGTACACCGCCACCGCCAGCCCGATGATGCCGGTCACCACCACCATGATGGCTCCGAGCAGGTCGGCCACCAGGGTAATGCCGTAAGGGGCAGGCCAGCTGCCCATGTGGGCCACCTGAATGCCCTCGGTCTGCACCCGGTGCAGCAGCACCAGCGAGGCCAGCAGCAGGCCCGCGCCCGAGACCACGGAAATCCAGCGCTGCACCAGCCGCCAGCGCCAGCAGATCAGGCACAGGGCCCCCGCCAGCATGGGAATAAGAATGGGTATAATGACTTCTGCTTTCACGAGTCCGTGCTCTTCATGTTGTTGACGTCGTCGGCGCCGATCACTTCATAGGCCCGGTGAATAAGCACCACCGCAAAGGCCAGCACCCCGAAACTGATCACGATGGCGGTGAGGATCAGCGCCTGGGGCAGCGGATCGGCAATGGTGCCCGCCGGCTGATACAGGCCTTCCGGGATCAGCGGCGGGGCCCCCCGCACCAGGCCGCCGCTGGTAAAGATCAGCAGGTTGGCGGCGTTCGACAGAATAATCAGCCCGATCACCAGTTTGACGATGCTGCGCCTGAGCATCATGAACAGGGCGGTGGCATAAAGGCCGCCCACCACAAAGGCAAACAGGTTTTCCATTTATTCCTCCACCTTGGCCAGAGACAGCATGATGGTGGTGACCACGCCGATCACCACCAGAAACACGCCGACATCGAAAAACAGCGGCGTGCTCAGCTTGAGCTCGCCGATGCCGGGCACATACAGACTCCACCACTGGCTGGACAGAAACGGCTGGCCGTTGAGCACCATGCCCACCACGCCGCTGGCCAGCGCCAGCAGCAGGCCGCAGCCCATCAGCAGCTGGCCGTCCACCCCCATCAGCCTGCGGGTACTGCTGGCATCAAAAGCAAACAGGTGCAGGGCAAAGGCTCCCGAGGCCACCAGCCCGGCGATGAAACCGCCGCCCGGTTCGTTGTGGCCACGCAGCAGCAGAAACACCGCAAACAGAAACAGCAGCGGCACCAGAAAGCGGGTGGCGGTCTGCAGGATCAGCGAAGAGCCGGATATCATCGGTAGTCCTCCCAGCGAAAGCGGATCATGGCGCTGACGCCAATGGCCGCCAGGGCCAGCACGAAAATCTCCCCCAGGGTATCCAGGGCACGGTAGTCCACCAGGATCACGTTGACGATGTTGCGGCCGTGAGCCACCTCGTAACTGTTGGCCACCAGGTAGTCGCTGATGCCCCCGCCCAGAGAAGACTGGTTCACGGTGAGCACCATCATGGTCACCAGCACACCGAACACGCCGGCCACGGCGGCATCGCGCCAGCGCACCCCCGGGCTCGACAAGTCCTGAAAGCCGGGCAGGCGGAACAGCACCAGCACCAGCAGGATCACCGTCAGGGTTTCCACCAGCACCTGGGTAATGGCCAGATCCGGCGCGCTGAAAAACACGTAGATCAGCGCCATGGCAAAGCCCAGCACGCCCACCGCCGCCACCGAGCCCAGCCGCAGGTGGGTGGCGCTGGCGTACACCACCGCCACCAGCATCAGCAAACAGATGATCACTTCGTAAAAACGTACGCCCTCAAACGACAGCGCATACACAAAGGCGTCGTGGGCCCAGAAGGCATACACCAGCAGACCGATGGCGGTGATCAGTATGGTCAGTATGTAGTTGGTCATATAGCCATTCTGCAGCACCCGGGTCTGCCAGCGGGCCAGCCGCACCAGACCGTCCATCATGTGCTCATAACCCCGCTCGGGACCATAAGCCAGGGGGTAAATGGCCTTGCCCAGAGGCTGATACAGCCGCTCCCAATGGCGGTAGAGCAGGCCACCGGCCACCAGGGCGGCGGCACTGAACAGCAGCGGCAGATTAAGACCGTGCCACAGCGCCAGATGCAGCTCTGCGGCGGGCGCACCCGCGATGGCGGACACCGCCGCCGCCAGCAGCGGCTCGGCCAGGCCAGGCACCAGCCCCAGCAGCAGGCTCAATACCGCCAGCAGGCTGAAGCCCAGGCGCATGGCCGCCGGTGCCTCATGGGGCGTTCTGGGGGTGGGTTTGAGGGGGCCAAAGAAGGGCCTGATGGCCACCAGGGCACTGGCGGCCACAATGCACACCGCAGTGATCAGGGCCAGCGCCACCAGCAGGGTGGGCAGCGCCGGGGCCCCCAGGGCCGCCTCGAACATCAGCTCCTTGGCGATAAAGCCGAACAGCGGCGGAATGCCCGCCAGCGACAGCGCCGCCAGCCACAGGAACAGGGCCGTGTGCGGCATGTGCGCGCGCAGACCGCCCAGCTCGCGCACATCCTTGCTGCCGGTGGCGTGATCCAGGGTGCCGGCGGCCATAAACAGCGCCCCCTTGTACAGGGCATGGGCCAGCAGGAACACCATGGCCGCCTTCAGTGCCACCGGGGTGCCAATGCCGATCAGCATGGTCAGGGTGCCCAGCGCCATCACGGTGGAAAAGGCCAGAATGCGCTTGAGATCGGTGCTGCACACCGACATCACCGCGCCCACCGTCATGGTCACCGCGCCCACCGCCGACAGCGTCAGCAGCCAGGCCTCGCTGCCGGCCATCACCGGCTGCAGCCGGGCCATCAGAAACACCCCGGCCTTGACCATGGTGGCCGAGTGCAGGTAGGCGCTCACCGGGGTGGGCGCAGCCATGGCGTTGGGCAGCCAGAAATGGAACGGGAACTGGGCCGACTTGGTAAAGGTACCCAACAAAATAAGACCCATCATCGGCAGGAACAGCGGGTGCTGCTGCAACGCAGTCCCTTGCGCCAGCACCTCGGTGAGCTCAAAGCTGCCGGCCATCCAGCCCAGCATGATAAGCCCGGTCATCAGCGCCAGGCCGCCGCCCATGGTGACAAACAGCCCCTGCAGGGCCGCCTTGCGGGCCTTTTCCTGCTCATGGTTAAAGCCGATCAGCAGGTAGGAGGTAATGCTGGTGAGCTCCCAGAACACAAACAGGCCAATCAGGTTGCTGCACAGCACCACCCCCAGCATGGCGCTCATAAAGGCCAGCAGGTACATCAGCAGCTTGTGCCTGTCCTTGTTGCCCTCCAGGTAACGGCCGCCGTAAACGAGGATAAAGGTACCGATGCCGGTGATCAGCAGGGCAAACATCAGGCCGAGTCCGTCCAGCATAAAACTCAGGCTGACATTAAGGCTGGGAATCCAGTCGTAATGAAACTGCACCGTTTCGCCGCCGGTCACCCGGGGCCAGAAACTGGCGAAATAACCGAACAGGGTGGCCGGCAACAGCGCCAGCCCGCCGCCGATATGCCGGCCCAGCCGGGGGCTCAGCAGCGGCACCAGGGCGGCCAGAACAAAACCTGCCAGAACGGCAACAAGCATACGCAAGGCTCCTTTTCATGCCCGTGCAAGGCGTCAGGATCGGCGAAGATAAAAGGAGAGACTCTGAATGCAGACTATAGCAGTGAACATAATTGGATTAACTATCAGTGAGTTAATCCGTTTTTTATTGGTTATTGGCGCTGAAATACTACAAGCCGCCCCGGCCGGACGCAAGCGGGCCGGGGCAATAACGCCCGGCTCAGCGGGCGAAGAAGTGCTCCACCGGCCCCCGGCCCTGGCCGATTTTGAGGCGGGCGCCGGCCTCGATGGCCCGTTCGATGTAGTGCTTGGCCGAGGCCACCGCCAGCTCCAGTGTCAGCCCCTGGGCCAGGTAGGAGGCCAGGGCGCCGGACAGGGTGCAGCCGGTGCCGTGGGTGTTGGCGGTGATCACCCGGGGGGTGTCGAAACAGCGCACGTCCCCCTGATGCAGCAGCCAGTCAGGGCTGCGCGGCTCCTGTTGCAGAAATCCGCCCTTGAGCAGCACCGCCCGGCACTCCAGCTCACCGAGAGCCCCGAGCAGGGGCTCGATCTCACGCAGCGAGGCCGGCACCGGCCGGTCCGTCAGGCAGGCGGCTTCCGGCAGGTTGGGAGTGATCACGTCCGCCAGCGGCAGCAGCCGCCGCTTGAGGCAGTCTACCGCCTCGGGGGCCAGCAGCATGTCGCCGTTGGCGCTGACCATCACCGGATCCACCACCAGGTGCCGTGGCCGGTACTGCTCCAGCGCATCGGCCACGGTATTGATGGTGCCGGCGTCTCCCAACATGCCCACCTTGACCGCCGCCACCGGCAGATCGCCGAACACGGCGTCGAGCTGGGCACGAATAATATCCTGCGGTACCGGGTGCACGGCGGTCACGCCACGGGTGTTCTGGGCGGTAATGGCGGTGATCACCGAGCAGGCATAGCCGCCGGTGGCGGAAATGGCCTTGATGTCGGCCTGAATACCGGCGCCGCCACCGCTGTCGGAGCCGGCAATGGAGAGAATAATGGCTTTGCTGCTGTGCATGTCCTTATGGTCCTTGTGGGACGCAGAGCCCCAAGGCCATCGGCCACTGGTTCCCTACGCCAGAGTTACCTGGATCAGGTTCAACGGGTTCGGCATGGCTGCCGTCTCGGCCTTGCGGGCTCCCCGACCAATGGCCCGATAATACCCAGCCCACCGGTCAATTGCCAGCCGCTGTGCACACTCACAAAAATGTAACTAAGCAACAAAAAACATTCGATTGTATACAAAGCAAGATACTGTTCGCGAACAGCGCCCATAAAAAAACGCCTTCAGCGGAGGGGGCTGAAGGCGGCCTGAGCAGCATATGAAGTAAATGCAAAAAGCGGAACAGGGTAATTTACCCTGTCTCTGTACCTGGCCACACTCTACCCCCACGGCAGGGCAGAGAAAAGCCACAAAACGTAATATTATTTCAATATCGTTGTTTATTTGTCAGATTAGTGAGCCTGATCCCAGTTGTCGCCCACCCCGGCCTCCACCAGCAGGGGTACATCCAGGCTGGCGGCCTGCTGCATCAGCGCACAGATTTGCTCCCGGTACTCCTCCACCCTGTCTTCGCGAATCTCGAACACCAGTTCATCGTGCACCTGCATCAGCATGCGCACCTCGCCTTCGGGCAGCCCGGTGAGCCAGTCGTTCACCCGAATCATGGCCTTCTTGATGATGTCGGCGGCGGTGCCCTGCATGGGCGCATTGATGGCGGCCCGCTCGGCCCCCTTGCGCCGGGCACCGTTTTTCGACCTGATCTCCGGCAGGTAGAGCCGGCGACCGAACAGGGTGGAGACATAGCCCTGCTCGCTGGCCTGGGCCCGGGTGTCTTCCATGTAGCGCAGCACGCCCGGATAGCGCTCGAAGTAGATATCCATGTACTGCTGCGCCTCGTTGCGGCCAATGCCCAGCTGGCGCGCCAGGCCAAAGGCGCTCATGCCGTAGATAAGCCCGAAGTTGATGGCCTTGGCCCGGCGGCGCTGCTCGGAGGTCACCTCGTCCACGGCCACACCGAATACCTCGGCAGCGGTGGCGCGGTGAATGTCCTGACCGTGGGCAAAGGCGTCGAGCAGGCCCTTGTCCTGGGACAGATGGGCCATGATGCGCAGCTCAATCTGGGAGTAGTCCGCCGCCACCAGCCTGTAGCCGGGCTCGGCCACAAAGGCCTGACGAATGCGCCGCCCTTCATGTGTGCGAATGGGAATGTTCTGCAGGTTGGGATCCGACGACGACAACCGGCCGGTGGCGGTGTTGGCCTGATGATAGGAGGTATGAATGCGACCGCTGTGCTCGTTGACCATTTGCGGCAGCTTGTCGGTATAGGTGGACTTGAGCTTGCTCAGGGCCCGGTATTCCATCAGCAGTTTGGGCAGGGGGTAGTCCAGCGCCAGCTCCTGCAGCACTTCCTCGGCGGTGGACGGCGCGCCCTTGGGGGTTTTCTTGATCACCGGCAGCTCAAGTTTGGTAAACAGGATCTCGCCCAGCTGTTTGGTGGAGCTGAGGTTAAAGGGCTCGCCGGCAAGCGTGTGGGCCTCCCGCTCCAGCTCCTTGAGCCGTTTGGCAATTTCGTCGCTCTGCGCCGCCAGCAACTGGCTGTCGATGCGCACGCCGGTGTATTCCATGTTCGCCAGAATGGGCACCAGTGGCAGTTCTATGTCGGTGAACACGCTTTGCAGGGCCGGCTCGGCGGCCAGCCTTTCGCTCAGGTGATGATGCAGCCGCAGGGTAATGTCGGCGTCTTCCGCCGCATAGGGGCCGGCCTGCTCCAGGGGGATCTGGTTAAAGGTCAGCTGTTTGGCGCCCTTGCCGGCAATGGACTCAAAGGACATGGTGCTGTGCTTGAGAAAAAAGGCCGCCATGCTGTCCATGTCATGCCTGGTCTGCACCGAGTTCAGGACATAGGACTCCAGCATGGTATCGAGCAGCGCCCCCTTCATGTGAATGCCGTGATTCCTCAGCACATTGATATCGTACTTGAGGTTCTGGCCCAGCTTGATGCGGGTTTCGTCTTCCAGCAGCGGCTTGAGTGCGCCCAGCACGGCGTCTTCGCTCAGCTGCTCGGGCGCATCCAGGTAATCGTGGCCAAAGGGCACATAGGCGGCCTGCCCCGCCTCCACCGCAAACGATACCCCCACCACCCGGGCGTCCCGGTAACTGAGGCTGGTGGTTTCGGTATCAAAGGCAAACAGCGGTGCCGCCTTCAGTTTTTCGATCCAGGCGTCCAGCTCGGCCTGTTCGGTGATGATCTGGTAGTCGGTGGCCGGTGCTTCCGGCTGCGCTTCCTCGATCTCGCCCGAGTCCAGTTCGGCCAGCAGATTGCGGAACTCATATTCCTGATACAGGGCGCGCAGGGCTTCAACGTCCGGCTCGCTCTGTTGCAGATCGGCGGGGCCCACATGCAGTTTTACATCGGTCTTGATGGTGGCCAGGGTGTAGGACAGCCGCACCTGCTCCTCGTGCTCGGCAAACTTGGCGGCAAAGGACCTGGATCCGCGAAAACCCAGTTCGGCAATCCTGTCGGAATTGGCGGCAATGTCGTCGATGGATCCCAGCCCCTGCAACAGCGCCAGGGCGGTTTTCTCGCCCACCCCGGGCATGCCGGGAATGTTGTCGACTTTGTCACCCACCAGCGCCAGCAGATCGATGATCAGCTCCGGCGGCACGCCGAATTTTTCCACTACGCCGTCCCGGTCGAGAAAGCTGTTTTTCATGGTGTCCATCAGCAACACATGATCCGACACCAGCTGGGCCATATCCTTGTCGCCGGTACTGATCACCACATCCAGCTGCTGCTCGGTGGCCTGCCGGGCCAGAGTGCCGATCACGTCGTCTGCCTCCACCCCTTCCTCGATCAGCAGCGGCAGCCCCATGGCACGAATAATGTCGTGAATGGGCTTGATCTGCTCCCGCAGATCGTCCGGCATCGAGGGCCGGTGCGCCTTGTATTGCGGGTAGATGTCATCGCGGAAGGTCTTGCCCTTGGCGTCGAACACCACCGCCACCCGGGACTCGGGAAACTGCTTGTGCAGGCTGCGCAGCATGTTGGTGACCACGCGAATGGCGCCGGTGGGGCGGCCATCGCTGGTGCGCAGATCCGCCTGCTGGGACGCAAAATAGGCACGGTAAAGGTAGGAGGATCCATCGACCAGGATCAGAGGTTTGGCAGGAATGGCAACCATGACGTTATTCTCGTTAATGCGGTGGCCGCTAGCATGCCACAGCGGGCCGCCGGACTCCACGGCGCCGACCCGGACAGCCTGTGGATAACTCTGTGCAAGAGTGATCGCGACCGGATCCTGAAAGAATCAATTAAGCATTAATTTTCAATTGCTTAAACAAAAATCCAAGATCTTGATAAGGGATCCGCTAATGTGGAAAATCGACAGGAAGGGAATATTGCACAAAGATTAACCGCGAGTAATCCTAGCACAAGCTGCCACCTTCAACCCGACGCAAGTCACAAAATTCATCACCGGAAAGGAGAGCAAAATGAAAAAAGTTGCCGTTATTCTGAGCGGCTGCGGCGTGTACGACGGCGCGGAAATTCACGAAGCCGTGCTCTGCCTGCTGCACCTGGCCCGCAACGGGGCCCGCTACCAGTGTTTTGCCCCCGACCAGCCCCAGCATCATGTGATCGACCACCGCACCGGCGAGGAAAGCGGAGAACAGCGCAATATGCTGACCGAGGCCGCGCGCATCGCCCGGGGCGACATTCAGCCGCTGTCGGAACTCAGGGTCGAAGATTTCGACGCCCTGCTGCTGCCCGGCGGCTTTGGCGCCGCCAAGAACCTGTGCAGTTTTGCCTTTGAAGGCGCGGCATGCGAGGTGGACAACGAGGTGCTGAGCGCCTGCAGCGCCTTTGCCCGGGCCCGTAAACCCGCCGGATACTGCTGCATTGCCCCCGTGTTGATCCCGCGCGTTTATCCCGCCGGGGTCAAGGGTACCATAGGCACGGACGCCGCCACCGCCGGGGCCTTTGCCGCCATGGGCGGCGAACATATCGGCTGTGCCGTCACCGACGTGGTGGAAGACGCGCACTACCGGGTGATCTCCACCCCCGCCTACATGCTGGCACAAAGCATTACCGAGGCCGACACCGGCATTGGCAAGCTGGTGAAACGATTGCTGGAGATGTAAAAGTTCAGTCACAGCCATGGTTTCACGAGCGTCGCGAGCGAAAGCCAGGCGAGGCGAAAAGCGGCGAAGAAGCGGAGTGTACTTGCAGTACATGAGCATTTTGAGCCGCTTTTCAACGACGCATGGCTGAGCGCAGCAGCTCGTTTGCAAGCACAAAAAAAGGGCCGGCATATAGCCGGCCTTAAACTCTGGAAGCAATGTGAGCAATGTCGTGCCTTCGCAAGCTGCCGCGCCCTGTGTTCGACGGGGAGGCCGTGTTCGGAAAGCAAGGTAACGATAATCGTTATCATTTAATGTTGCAACCTTTTTTTCTGCCCCGCCCAACGGACATAAAAAATGCCGGGCTAACCCGGCATTCCTGCACTCATCAACACCGCTCAGTGGCTGGTCTGCAGGGCCGCCTGCGCATCGCCCAGCACCTTGCGACTCAGGTATTTCAGCAGCAGACCATAGGCGGGTACAAACAGCGCCAGGCTGAACACCAGCTTGAAGCCGTAGTCCACCCAGGCGATCTCCACCCAGTGCTCGGCCATAAAGGGATCCGGCGAACGCCAGAACGCCAGGCTGAAAAACGCCAGGGTATCCACCAGGTTGCCGAAAATGGTGGAACAGGTGGGAGCCACCCACCAGGCCCTGATCTGGCGCAGCCGGTTAAACACCGACACATCCATGATCTGCCCGAGCACATAGGCCATAAAGCTGGCCAACGCGATGCGGGCCACAAACAGGTTGAATTCCGACAGCGCCCCCAGCCCCTGGAAGCTTGCCTCAAAAAACAGCACCGACAACACATAGGAGCTGGCCAGGGCCGGCAGCATCACCGCAAAAATAATGCGCCGGGCCAGCCCGGCGCCAAAAATACGCACCGTCAGATCCGTGGCCAGGTAAATAAAGGGAAAACTGAGCGCCCCCCAGGTGGTATGAAAGCCAAACAGGGTAAAAGGCAGTTGCACCAGGTAGTTACTGGCGGCAATCACCGCGATATGAAACAACGACAGCCGGATCAGGGCCGTGCGGTATTGAGCAGAAGAGATCATGTATCACCTTTTTGATAAATGGGGTCAGGGAACCCATAAGGGTTAACACCGCATACCTAACAAGACAAAACGGCGGCATTTTAGTCGTTTTTTAAACATTTGTCTTTACTTGAAGTAAGTTTTTGGCTCAATGGCGGTTCCACTGCCCGGTCAGCCAGACCGCCACTTCCTCGTCCTGCCCGCTCAGGGCTTCCAGCCAGGCGCAGTCGGCGTAATGCTGAAAACACAAAAACAGCCGGCTGCCTTCAAAGTCCACCAGCCACTGGTGGTAGTCGGCGCCGGCTTCCCGCTCCAGCACCGTCAGCCCCAATGCCTGAGCCAGGGCATTGGCCCAGCCGGGAAAGGTTTCAATGGTCAAGGGACATTCACTTTTTAAGGGCGTCATGGTCATGAACTACAGGAAATACAAAGGGATGCCGCCCATTCCGGGGCCGGCTCGGCATAGGCGTTGAATTCGGGCTGGTCGTCAAAGGGCGCCGCCAGCAGTTGCAGCAGGGTATCGGCCTCGGCCATGTCACCCTGCTCGGCACGTTCAATGGCCCGCTGGGCCAGGTGGTTGCGCAACACGTATTTGGGATTGACCGCATCCATGGCGGCCCGGCGCTCGGCCCGAGTGCCGTTTTCCTGCGCCAGCCTTGACCGGTAACGGGAAAACCAGTCATTCCAGGCTTCGGGAGCGGGCAACAGGGCGGCCAGGCTGGGCGGCAACTCGCCCTCGGCCTCAAGCAGCGCCAGGCGACGAAACCAGCAGCTGTAATCCACCTTGTGCTCGGCCATCAGGGTAAACATGTCCCGGAACAGGGCCGGATCCTCGTCCTGCCACTGCTCAAGTCCCAGTTTTTGACGCATGCGCGCGGAATAGGCAGTCAGCAACCGATGCTCGTATTGCCCCAGAGACGCTTGCAGCGCCTCCAGCTCAATGTGACCCGACAGTGCCTGGGCCAGCCGTTGCAGGTTCCACAGCCCCACCGCCGGCTGCTGATCGTAGGCGTAGCGGCCGGCAGGATCGGAATGATTGCAGATATGGCCGGGATCGTAGCCGTCGAGAAAACCGTAGGGGCCGTAGTCCAGGGTCAGACCCAGCATCGACATGTTGTCGGTGTTCATCACCCCGTGGCAGAAACCCACCGCCTGCCAGTGGGCGATCAGCTCGGCGGTGCGCATCACCACCCGGTCAAACAGCGCGGTGTAGCCCTGCGGGCTTTTGTCCAGATCCGGCCACTGGGTGTCGATCAGGTAGTCGAGCAGTTCGGGAATACGCTCGGGCTGACCGCTGTAATAAAAGTACTCGAAATGGCCAAAACGCAGGTGGCTGGGGGCGGCCCGCAACAGGGCGGCACCGGGCTCGACCTGCTCCCGGTACACCGGCTCGCTGCTGCCCACCAGGCACAGTGCCCGGGTGGTGGGAATGCCAAGGTGATACAGGGCTTCCGAGGCCAGGTATTCCCGGAGCGAGGAGCGCAGTACGGCGCGGCCGTCGCCAAAGCGGGAATAAGGGGTCTTGCCGGCCCCCTTGAGGTGCAGGTCCCAGCGCTCACCGGCGGGCGTGACCACCTCCCCCAGCAACAGGGCCCGGCCGTCGCCCAGTCGCGGGCTGAAGCCGCCGAACTGATGGCCGGCATACACCTGGGCAAAGGGCTCCATGTCCGGCAGCAGCCGCTGGCCACTGGTGATCTCCAGCCACTGGCGATCATCCAGCGCCATTCCAAGAGACTCGGCCAGGCCATAATTGATCAGCAGCAGCCGGGGCGCCTCCAGCGGCGTGGGCTGCACCCGGCTGCCCGCCCACTCAAGGCCCGCATAACGATTATCCAGGATCATGGTTTCACCTTTTAGCCCAAGTGCGGGTTTTCTTTTTGACCACAGCTTACCTTATACTGCCAAAAGCTCTAAGGACGGTTCCCGTGCCGGGCACAAAATACCACGTGGGAGCCAGCCACACCGAGCTCGGAAGCAATTCGTGATTCGATAACAACGGAGTTCAATGATGAAGAAATTGATGACAGCTGCTGCCCTCGTGGCCATGATCAGCGCTCCTGCCTTTGCCGCCGGCGACGCCGAAGCGGGCAAGGCAAAGTCCGCTGCCTGCGCCGCCTGCCACGGCGCCGATGGCATTTCCACCATGGACATCTACCCCAACCTGGCCGGTCAGAAAGCCGCCTACATTGTCAGCCAGCTGAAGGCCTTCAAGGCCGGTGAACGCAACAACCCCATCATGGCTCCCATGGCCATGCCCCTGTCCGATCAGGACATGGAAGACCTGGCTGCCTATTACGCCAGCCTGTAAGGCCAAAGGGTCCGCCCCGGCGGGCCTTTATCCTCTCTTGTCGCGCTCTCAGCCTTCCCGGCGCAACAGCGCCAGAAATGCCTCGCCAAAACGCTCCAGTTTACGCATCCCCACACCGTTGATGCCCAGCAGCTCCGCCTCGGTTTTGGGCCGGTAACGCGCCAGCTCGGTGAGGGTGGCGTCGTTGAACACCACATAGGGCGGCACGTCGGCCTCTTCGGCCAGTTGCTTGCGCAATTGCCGCAGCGCCTTGAACAGGGCCCGGTCTTCGGCCCGGGTCAGGCCGCTTTCCGCCTTGTCCTTCTGCTTCACCCGCGCCAGCCTGGGCTCCGCCAGCTCCAGCCGCACCTCGCCGCGCAGCACCGGACGGGCGGCCTCGGTGAGCTGCAGCACCATGTTGCGGGTAATGTTCTGGGTCAGCAGGCCGGAGTGGATCAGCTGGCGCAGCACACTTACCCAGTGCTCCTGGCTCTTGTCTCTGCCAATGCCCCAGGTGGACAACTTGTCGTGGCCGTGCTCGCGCACCCGCTGGGTGTCGGCGCCGCGCAGCACCTCTACCACATAAAGCAAGCCAAAGCGCTGGCCGGTGCGGTACACACAGGACAACGCCTTTTGCGCATCTTCGGTGCCGTCGTAGCGCTTGGGCGGATCCAGGCAAATATCGCAGTTGCCACAGGGCTCGCGCTGATATTCGCCAAAGTAGTTGAGCAGCACCTGGCGGCGGCAGGTCAGTGACTCGGCAAAGGCCGCCATCACGTTGAGCTTGTACAGCTCCACCTGCAACTGCTGCTCGTTATCGCTGTTTTCCAGCAGCCGCCGTACCCGGCCCACATCACCCGGATCGTAGAGCAACAGCGCTTCAGAGGGCAGGCCGTCGCGCCCGCCCCGGCCGGTTTCCTGGTAATAGGACTCGATGTTCTTGGGAATGTCGTAGTGCACCACGTAGCGCACATTGGGTTTGTCGATGCCCATGCCGAACGCTACCGTGGCCACCACGATGTCGAGATCGTCACGAATAAAGCGCTCCTGCACCGACTGGCGCAGCTCCAGCGGCAGGCCGGCGTGATAACTGGCGGCCTTGTGGCCCCGGGCCAGCAATCGCTCGGCCACCTCTTCCACCCGCTTGCGGCTGGAGCAATACACAATGCCGCACTGGCCATTTTGCTCGGCCACATAACGCACCAGCTGATCCAGCCCCTTGAACTTTTCCACCAGGGTGTAACGAATGTTGGGCCGGTCGAAACTGGCAATGTGGATCAGCGGCTCGGTGAGGTTGAGCCGGCCGAGCATGTCGTGACGGGTGGCTTCATCGGCGGTGGCGGTCAGCGCCATCACCGGAACATGAGGAAACCACTGCTTGAGCCGCCCCAGCTCGGCGTATTCCGGGCGAAAGTCGTGGCCCCATTGTGAGATGCAGTGAGCTTCATCGATGGCGAACATGGAAAGCTCCAGCTCACCCAGTCGCTCCATAAATTCGTGCTGCAACAGCCGCTCCGGCGACACATAAAGCAGCTTGATTTCGCCCCGGCGCAGGGCGGTGAAGTGGCTCAGCATGGTTTCCCGGCTGAGCGAGCTGTTGATGTAGGCCGCCGCCACCCCGTTGGCCACCAGGGTGTCGACCTGATCCTTCATCAGCGAAATCAGCGGCGACACCACCACGGTGAGGCCGGGGCGCAGCAGCGCCGGGATCTGATAGCACAGCGACTTGCCACCACCGGTGGGCATGATCACCAGGGCATCGCGCCCGGCCGCCGCCGCTTCCACGATTTCCAGCTGACCCTTGCGAAAATCCTGATAGCCGAACACCTGCTGCAGCACGCCCTGGGGGGTGCCGGGAATGGGAACGGAGGCGGTGTCTTCGGTTTCGGGATTCATCTCGGTCAGCCGGGTAAAAATGAACGGGCATTGTAAGACAGGGGGCGGCAACAATAAACCGCAGGCCGGCGGCGAAAAGTTTCACATGTTACTGGATGACCTCGGGCCACCGGCATTACACTGCAGTTTTCCCTGCCGATGATAATAAACATGGAACAGGATCAATCCGCCCGCGGCGCCCTGCTCGCCCTGTGCGCCTATTTGCTGTGGGGCCTGGCCCCGGTCTATTTCAAGCAGTTGCTCGCGGTGCCGGCACCGGAAATTCTGGCGCACCGGGTGGTGTGGTCCTGCCTGTTGCTGCTGGGGCTGATTACCGCTCTGGGCTACTGGACCCGGGTGCGGGCGCTGCTGCGCCGGCCAAAGTTGTTACTGTTGCTGCTGGTGTCGTCTTTGGTGATCGGCACCAACTGGCTGGTGTTTATCTGGGCAGTGAACAACAACCATATTCTCGATGCCAGCCTGGGCTATTACATCAATCCGCTGCTCAATATCGTGCTGGGTATGGTGTTCCTGAAGGAACGCTACCGGCCGCTGCAGTGGCTGGCGGTGGGGCTGGCCGCGCTCGGCGTGCTGATACAGATTCTGGTGTTTGGCAGCCTGCCCTGGGTGGCGCTGGTGCTGGCACTGTCGTTTGGCACCTATGGCCTGATCCGCAAGCAGGTGCCGGTGGACCCCTTTACCGGGCTGCTGCTGGAAACCTCTGTACTGCTGATACCCGCCCTGCTGTGGCTGTGGGGACTGGATTCCGCCACCGGCGATCTGAGCGCCAACCCCGCCAGCCTCAACCTGCTGCTGCTGGCCGCCGGCCTGGTCACCACGGTGCCACTGTTGCTGTTCGCCGGCGCCGCCAGCCGGCTCAGGCTCTCGACCCTGGGCTTTTTTCAGTACCTGGCGCCGAGCCTGGCGCTGCTGCTGGGGGTACTGGTCTACGGGGAAGCCTTTACCACCGACAAGGCCATGACCTTTGCCCTGATCTGGACCGCGCTGGTCATCTACAGCCTGGACGGCATGCGCCAGCGGCGGCGGGTAAAGCTGGTGAGGGAGGAAGTGTAAAAACGGTCTGAACTGTCACCACGCGAAGCAACAACAGGGTTACCTCCACCGACACGCTTCGAGTACATCCATGTAACGCTCGGCAAATGCCTTCCCTGGCATTTGACGGTCGGTTCCGGTAATCCCTGCTGCTACTTAGTGAAGCATCAGAGCGGCCTGTTGAATACTCTCAGGCGACCCTGTGGTGTATAAGGAGGGCAACAAAGGGTGTCTGCTTCGCCGCGCCCTCTGCGCCATGGAGGGGTTCACGGCGTACCGGATAAGCAGTGCCCTTTGCCCGACGTGATTGCACGACCGTACAAACGGTGGCTGCTTGTTAAATCGCTTCCAGCCGGGCGTAGGCGGTCACCAGCCATTTGGCGCCGCCGTCGTCAAAGTTGACCTGCACCCGGCTCTGGGCACCGGCGCCCTCGTAGTTGAGCACCACGCCTTCGCCAAACTTGGGATGCAGCACCCGCTGGCCCAGGCGAAACCCGGTCTGGTTAAAGGTGTCCTGCACCCGGTCCTGGCTGAAGCGACCGTTGGGTATGGCCCGGGTCACCTTGGCCTTGAGCCTGATTTCCTCGAGGCACTCGGCGGGCAGCTCCTTGATAAAGCGGCTGGGGCGGTGAAACATTTCCCGGCCGTAGAGGCGGCGGCTCTCGGCATGGGTAATGTAGAGCTTCTGCATGGCCCGGGTCATGCCCACATAGGCCAGCCGGCGCTCTTCCTCCAGCCGCCGGCTTTCCTCCGCCGACAACTGGCTGGGAAACATGCCCTCTTCCACCCCCACCATAAACACCAGCGGGAATTCCAGGCCCTTGGCGGAGTGCAGGGTCATCAGCTGCACGGCATCGTCAAACTGATCCGCCTGACCCTCGCCCGCCTCCAGCGCAGCATGGGACAAAAATGCCGACAGCGGCGACATGTCCTCTTCTTCCGACGGAGTGAACTGCCGGGTGGCGGTGACCAGTTCTTCCAGGTTTTCCACCCGGGACTGGGCCTTTTCGCCCTTTTCCGCCTGATACATGGCCTTGAGGCCCGACAGCTCGATCACGCGGTCAGTCTGCACATGCAGCGGCAGCTCGCGGGTGTCGTCTTCCAGCTGGTTAATCAGGTTGATAAAGCGGCTCACCGCGGCGGCGGCCCGGCCGGTCAGCACCTTTTCTTCCACCAGCACCCAGGCCGCCCGCCACAGGGTGAGCTGGCGATCCCGGGCCGCCTCACGGATTAACCCAAGCGTGCGTTCGCCAATGCCCCGGGTGGGGGTGTTGACGATGCGCTCAAACGAAGCCTCATCGCCCCGGTTATTGATGAGCCGCAGGTAACCGAGGGCATCCTTGATCTCCTGGCGTTCAAAGAAGCGCAGGCCGCCGTAGATGCGGTAGGGAATGCGCTCCTGGATCAGTGCTTCTTCCAGTACCCGGGACTGGGCGTTGTTGCGGTAGAGAATGGCGCTGTCGCTCAAGGCCCCGTCCTGATTGCGCCATTGCTTGATGCGCTCCACCACAAAGCGGGCCTCGTCCACTTCGTTAAAGGCGCTGTATACGGCGATGGGCTCGCCTTCGGTGCCTTCGGTCCACAACTCCTTGCCCATGCGCTCGGCGTTGTTGGCAATCAGCCGGTTGGCAGCCTTGAGAATGGTGCCGGTGGAGCGGTAGTTCTGCTCCAGCCGCACCGTCTCGGCGCCGGGAAAGTCCTGCAGAAAACGGGAGATGTTTTCCACCCGGGCGCCGCGCCAGCCGTAAATGGACTGATCGTCGTCACCCACTATCATCACCCGGGCGCTGTCGCCGGCGAGCAGGCGCAGCCAGGCGTACTGAATGCTGTTGGTGTCCTGAAACTCGTCCACCAGAATGTGCTGAAAGCGCTGCTGGTAGTGCTGCAGAATGTGCGGCTTGTACAGCCACAGCTCGTGGGCCCGCAGCAGCAGCTCGGCAAAGTCCACCAGCCCGGCACGGTCGCAGGTATCCTGATAGACCTGATAGATCTGACGCCAGGTCTTTTGCAGCGGATCGTTGAGCACCTGAATGTCGCCGGGGCGCAGGCCCTCGTCCTTGCGACCGTTGATGTAGCCGGCCACCTGACGGGGCGGCCACTGCTTTTCATCCAGGTTCATGCTCTTGAGAATACGCCTGAGCAGACGCAGCTGATCGTCGGAGTCGAGGATCTGAAAGTCCTGGGGCAGGTTGGCGTCGAGATGGTGGGCCCGCAGCAGCCGGTGCGCCAGACCGTGAAAAGTGCCCAGCCAGAGGCCAAACAGGCGGCCACCGAGCAGTTGCTCCACCCGGCTGCGCATTTCGGCAGCGGCCTTGTTGGTAAAGGTCACCGCCAGTATGGCCGAGGCCGGCACCTGCTCCACCTGCATCAGCCAGGCAATGCGATGCACCAGCACCCGGGTCTTGCCACTGCCGGCACCGGCCAGCACCAGCATGTTCTGGGAAGGGGCGGCCACCGCCTCTCTTTGCTTGTCGTTCATGCCGTCAAGCAGGCTGGATACATCCATCACAACTCCTGGGAATATTTACAGTACGCTGGCGATTATAACAGCTCGAGCAGCTGCTCCAACCGCGTCAGGGCTACCTGGGGCAGGCATTGCAGATCCGCTTCGGTGCGGCCGTTGTCGTTCAGCCACACCGCCTGGCAGCCACTGTGCACGGCGCCGGCCACGTCGGTGCGAATATGATCGCCGATGTGCAGGATCTCGGAAAGGCTCACTTCCGCCCGCTCCGCCAGCCGGTGAAACAGATCCGGCGCCGGCTTCATCCGGCCGTCGGGGCCGGCCTTCAGTACAATCTCGAAATAGGGCGCCAGCTCGGTGTGCTCCAGCGGCATATTGCCGTTGGTGATCACCGCCAGCCGGTACTTCTGCTTAAGGGCCGAGAGCACACGATGGGTGGCCTCGGGCACGGTAATTTTGCCGCGCTCCTCGATAAAGCCCTGATAAAAATGCTCGGCCAGCTCCTCGGTGCGCTGCGGGTCCACCCCCTGCTGGCGCAGACCTTCGGCCAGCACGCGCCGGCGGCAGGCGCTGACATCGTGGGCCAGCATAGGCTGTTCGGCGATCAGCCGGCGCTTGATCGCCGCCAGGTTGTCCGCTCCCAGCAGGGTGGACTCGGGGTAGTCATTGCGCAGCGCTTGCAGCAGCCAGTTTTCCGCCGCCGCCATCACCGGCACGTTGTCGTAGAGGGTATCGTCCAGATCGAAGCTGAGCACCTTTACGGGTGCCATTCGTTTGTAAAAGCGCATGCTGTGTTCCGGTTGCGAGAAAAGTGGAGGGATTCTAACCAAAAAAACCGGTCCGGGTCTTGGGGTTCGGGCCGGTTAGTCTTCTTCGTCACGCCGCTTGGCCCTGGGATGAGCCTGGTCGTAGGCGTTGGCCAGGTGCTGAAAGTCGAGGTGGGTATAGATCTGGGTGGTGGCCAGATCGGCGTGGCCCAGCAGCTCCTGCACCGCACGCAGGTCACCGCTGGACTCCAGCATATGGGTGGCAAAGGAGTGGCGCAGCTTGTGGGGGTGCACATGGCCGGCAAGGGCCTGCTGCCGACCCCGCTTGGCCAGGCGCAGCTGCACGCTGCGGGGCGTGATGCGCCGGCGCTGTTTGCTCACGAACAACGCCGGCTCGTCGGGGCCGGCCAGCTCGGGCCGCACGCTCAGCCACTTTTGCAGCCAGTCCAGCGCCATGCGCCCCACCGGCAGAATGCGCTCCTTGTTGCCCTTGCCGATCACCCTGACCTGGCGTTCGGCAAACTGCACGTCGTTCAGGTTGAGCGCCACCAGCTCCGCCAGTCGCAGGCCGGAGGAATACATCAGCTCCATGATGGCCCGGTCCCGCACCGCCAGTGGATCCGATTCGTCCAGGTTCATCAGCTGCTGCAGCTCATCCACATCCAGGTTCTTGGGCAGCGGCCGGCCCTGCTTGGGCGCACTCACGCCCCTGGCGGGGTTGGCAGCCAGCCGGCCGGTGAGCACCAGCCAGTCGCAAAAGCTGCGCAGGGCGCTGAGTTTGGCGGCGATGGAACGGGGCGCCAGCCCCTGCTTGTGCATGCGGGTAGCCAGGCCCCGGGCATGGGCCACGGACAGATCGGCCCAGTTTACCAGACGAAGATCGGCCAGCTGTTCACTAAGGGCGCTCAGATGGCGGCGGTAGTTGTCCAGGGTGTGCGGGCTGAGCTGGCGCTCCACCCGTACATAGTCAAGAAAGTCGTTAATGGCCGGGGTCAGTGCCGGCTCAGGCGTGCTCATGTTCCACCATGCGCGGCAGCAGCAGGGCGAGGAAGCCGGCGAGCTGGCGAATGATCAGGGTGTCCATGCCCGAGCGGTAGTGGCTGCTGTCGGCGCTGCCAAAGGCCAGCAGACCCATTTCCCCCTGCAAGCCAATGCGGATCAGGGCGCAGGAGTTCACCAGGGTGTCGCCGAACAGCCGCTGTTTTTCTTCCCGGCCGAGGCGTCCCAGATAGACGTCCTGGCCCGCCATGCGCTCGCGGTAGAGCTTTTCCAGCTGCTCGCCGGGCTGGGCCTGAGGCAGGCTGCACCAGCGCGCGTCCGGCACCAGCCGCACCGCCGTGACCCTGAGCCGCTCCCGCAGGGCATGGGCAATGCGCTGCTCCAGCTCCGCCGGACTGCGGCAGTCAAACAGCCGGGGGTACAAGTCCAGGTAAACCCGGAAAATGCGCTCGTTCTCCCCGGCCACCGTCATCAGCTGGGTGATTTCTTCTTCCAGCTGATGAATGCGCTGGCGCTGGCGCTCCATGCGCGCCTCCACCAGCGACACGCTGCCGCGCTGCTCGTGGGGCAGGTGCAGCTGCTCAAGCAATTGCGGATGGCGGACAAAAAAGTCCGGCCGGCCGGCCAGGTAATCGGCAATATGGTTTTCGTCGAGCCCGGCCTCGGCCAGGACACATTTCTCGGTCATAGACTGATCTGTCCGTCAAACACATGCTTGGCCGGCCCGGTCATGAACACCGGCTTGCCCGGTCCCTGCCAGGCAATGGTGAGGGTACCGCCGGGCAGTGCAACCTTTACTCTGTCCGCCAGCTTGCCCCAGCTCATGCCCATCACCGCCGCCGCACAGGCACCGGTGCCGCAGGCCAGGGTTTCGCCGGCGCCGCGCTCGTGCACCCTGAGCTTCACTTCCCGGGCGTTCACAATCTGCATAAAGCCCACATTCACCCGGGCCGGAAAACGCTCGTGGGTTTCCAGCTCGGGTCCAAGCGTGCCCACCAGTGGCGTATTGATGTCGTCCACCTCCACCACGCAGTGCGGGTTACCCATGGACACGGCACCACACAGCACGGTTTGATCCTGGGCACGCACCAGATAGGTTTTTTCCGCCTTCTGGGCCTTGAACGGAATCTGCGCCGGCTCGAACTCGGGCACCCCCATGTTGACGGTGACCTGATCGTCCTTTTCCAGCTGCAGCACAATATTCCCTTTTTGAGTGCTGACGGCGATGCGATCCTTGTTGGTCAGGCCCTTGAGCCGTACAAAACGGGCAAAACAGCGGGCACCGTTGCCGCACTGCTCCACCTCGGAGCCGTCGGCATTGAAGATGCGGTAGTGAAAGTCGAGCTCGGGATCGTAGGGCGGCTCCACCAGCAGCAGCTGATCAAAACCCACGCCGAAGTGACGATCCGCCAGCTGGCGGATCACCTCGGGGTTGAAAAACACCTTCTGGGTGACGCCGTCCACCACCATGAAGTCGTTGCCCAGCCCCTGCATCTTGGAGAAATGAAGCGTGCTCATGGCTCAGGCCCCGGGCAGCAGGTGCTCGCCCCGCCACAGATCCGCCAGCTGTTCCCGCTCGCGCACCACAAAGGCCTGATCGCCGTCCACCATCACCTCGGCGGCGCGGGGGCGGCTGTTGTAGTTGGAGGCCATCACAAAGCCGTAGGCTCCGGCGGAACGCACCGCCAGCAGGTCGCCCTCGGTAATGGCCAGCTCACGATCCTTGCCGATAAAGTCGCCGGTCTCGCAGATGGGGCCGACGATGTCATACACGGCGCTGTCGCGCTCGAGGTTCTTGTCCACCGGAATGATCGCCTGCCAGGCGCTGTACAGGGCCGGACGAATGAGATCGTTCATGGCGGCATCGACAATGGCGAAGTTCTTGGCCTCACCGGGCTTGAGATGCTCCACCCGGGTCAGCAGCACACCGGCGTTGGCGGCAATGGCCCGGCCCGGCTCAAACACCAGGGTCAGGTTGCGGCCCTGCAGGCGCTTTTTCAGCTCCTCGGCGTAGTGGCTCGGCTCTGGCGGGGTTTCGTTGTCGTAGCGCACGCCCAGGCCGCCACCCACGTCCAGGTGACGAATGTGAATGCCGTCGTCGGCCAGACCGTCGATCAGCGCCAGCAGTTTGTCCACCGCTTCCAGGAAGGGGGACAGCTCGGTGAGCTGGGAGCCGATATGACAGTCCACCCCGTGGATTTCCAGGTTGCCCATGGCGGCGGCCTGACGGTAGATGCTGCTCGCCTGCTCAATGGGAATGCCGAACTTGTTTTCCTTCAGGCCGGTGGAAATATAGGGGTGGGTGCCGGCATCGATGTCCGGGTTCACCCGAATGGACACCGGCGCCTTCACGCCCATGCTTTCCGCCACCCGGTTGATGCGCGCCAGCTCCGCCACCGATTCCACGTTAAAGCAGAAGATGTGCTGCTCCAGGGCAAAGCGAATCTCGTCGTCGCGCTTGCCCACTCCGGAGAACACCACCTTTTTCGGATCGCCGCCGGCGGCGATCACCCGGCGCAGCTCACCAACGGAGACGATGTCAAAGCCCGAGCCCAGCCGTGCCAGCACATTGAGCACCGCCAGGTTGGAGTTGGCCTTGACCGCATAGCACACCAGGTGATCCACCTCGCCGGCGGCCCGGTCAAAGGCGTGCCAGTGGCGCTCCAGGGTGGCACGGGAGTAGACATAAAGCGGGGTGCCGTGTTGCTCGGCCAGGCGGGAAAGATCGCAGGCTTCACCGTACAGCCGGCCATCATCCTGATAATTGAAATAATCCAAGGTTGTTTCCTTTACGACTGCTCAACCTGAGTGGGTTGCTGTTCGGTTTCGGGCAGGGTCAGCGGACCTTTGAGGCCGCAGGCCGACAGGCCCAGAACCAGCGCAACCAGTGCGGTCAGCTTGAATTTGTTCATCGTATGACTGTGAATATGGTTCAGGGCTCTTATAATCGCATTCACATTCTCAAAAGCAATAGGAAGCGGGCAATGAACGACAGCGAATTCCACGCTCTGGCGGACGCCATTTACGAGCATATCGAGGCACGGATCGACGACAGCGGTGAAGACATTGAATGCGAAACCGTGGGCGGCGTGATGACCCTGACCTTTGAGAACGGGGTCAAGTTTGTGATTAACCGCCAGGAGCCGCTGCACCAGATCTGGCTGGCCACCCGGGAAAACGGCCATCACTTCGCCCTGCAGGGGGAGCAGTGGATCGACAACCGCCAGGGGCACGAGCTGCTGAGCTGGCTCAGCCTGCAGGCCAAACGCCAGGGCGGCGTCGAGCTGGTGCTGTAAACGTCGGGGCCTGTTGACCCGGGCTCTCAGACCGGGCCGGCCCGCAGCGGATCCCGGTCGTCCTTGCTGGTGCGGTAGGTCAGTACCTGCACCTCGCCGTTTACCCGCACAATCTCGTAATACTGGGGCAGGTTGAAGTGGCTGAAGTGACTGCGTCCTTCTCCCTGCTCCTGGTTGGCGGTATAGAAACGGTTAATGCTCTGCACCAGCTCGTCCTTGCTGCCGGCGATCTGGTGATACACCTCGGTACGGTTGGCCTCGTCGAGAATATAGAGGTTGTAACCCTCGCCGCTGTTTTCAAAGAAAAACTGCATCAGCCCCTCGCTGGCGTAGGTGTCCACCACCTCGGGCACCGGCGGCCGCTGATGCTGATCCAGCCGCAGCGAGTAGCTGGGCCGGGCCGCGTCCGGTCGGGCCCCGGCAGAACGCGCATCGGATGAGCGGACCGCCTTGCGGGCCGCCTCGGGCAGCACCAGGGCGCGGGCACCGTCCCGATCCGGCTCCATCCGCTTTACACTCACGCCCCGCCGTTCAAAGAAAATACCAAACCGCTCCGGCCCCAGCATCAGCCGCTTGATCCTGTGCCCCTGGGGCGGCTCCAGCCGCAGCTCAATGCATTCCCTGACCAGCTGCTCGAAGCGGGTGCGCAGCAGGCTGCGAAAATGCCGGCTGTAGCAGAACACATTCAGCGTCTCGGGCGGGCTGGCCCCCTGGTGCATCTTGCCCAGCATGGCGGTGAGGGCGTCGACTACGGCGGTTTCCCCCTCGAAATGCAGGGTGCGGATCTCGTCCCAGGAATTGCGGTAGATGATGTCCACCGAGCCCGCCAGGTTTTCCCGCTGGCGGCCAAAGCTGAAGGGATCGCTGGTATCACGACCAAATTCTATCGGCTTGTCCCGCCAGCGGGCGGTGGGATCCTGTTCCAGATTAAGGAAGATGGCGAGGTGGCGCACCTCGCAGGGCCGGCTCAGGGCCAGATTGGTGGGTGCCGGCAGCCGCACCGGAAACACCCGGGCCAGATCCCGGCTGAAGTCCTGCAACTGAGTCAGGCCCAGCTCGGTGCTCTGGTTGAACAAATGCCATTGCGTGCGGCCGGTCAGCAGGCCGTTGAAGTGGGCCCAGGCCACCAGCTTGCCGGCGTAGCCGCTGTGCTCCAGCGGCCGGCGACCGATGATGTCGGCGGGCGACAGGCCGTATTTGTAAAGATACCAGCCGGCCTGATTGACCCGGCCTTCCGGCACCTGCACCAGGCTGAGGTTGGGCTCACTAAGATCCGGCGCAATGCGCAGGTTGATGAGCTGCACCTTGCCCGGCAGGTTTTCAAAGGCGGCGTAGAGTTTACGCGACAGAATGCCAATGTCTTCCGGGTTGATGGACTCGCTGATGTTGTTGCGCCGGGCAAACTGGATCAGGCTGCGGTAGCTCTGCATCAGGGCTTCCAGCAGCTCGCCGTAGGCATTGCGGACCTCCTCTACCTTCCAGTTGTCCCGGTCGTCAAGCCTGGCCAGCTTTTCCGCCGACCAGCCCCACTGGCCGATCAGCCGTTCCATGATGCGCCGGCGCCAGGCCAGGGCCGGATCCTGTTCCTGGCCCGGCTCCAGCGCCTCCGACACCTTGAGGTAAAAGCAGCGGCGCACCAGGTCGAGGCGCTTCTCGTCTCCGATGGACTTGAGATAATCGGTCACCTTTTCCAGCATCAGCACATAGTGATCCTGGGTTTCATCCAGGATCTCGGCGGTCTGGAATACGCTCTTTAACTGGCGGCACAGCAGCTGGGTATCGGGGTATTCGTGGGAGTAGGCCTCCATCAGCACGGTTTTCAGCACCGCCTTGTAGGGCGAGTCGATGCTTTTATAAAGCTGCCACAGCGCCGAGCCGAAGTATTCTTCCGCCGGTATGCGGGCAAACCCGCCCAGATCGAGCCATTCATCGTGATTGAGGGTGCCGTTGGCAAACTGCTCGGCCACAAAGCGATCGTAGTCGGGGCCCAGCTTGCCGGGAGCAAACATCCACACCAGCCGCTTGCCGGCAATACGCAGGTGGCTGCGGTAAAACTCGTCCAGCAACAACAGGTGCTGGGCGCTGCCACAGCTCTCTCCTTCCACCCACTGCTGGTTGTCGGTGCGAAACTTGTTGTCGGGGATCAGAAAGAAGTTGAGTTCAACACGGCGCTGCTCGGCCCACTTGGAAATCAGCAGACATTTTTGCTGCAACCGCTCCACCCGGGCCGGCGCCAGCCGATGAGAATGGCACACCCAGATATCCAGGTCGGAGCGACGGCCCTGGCCGATGGACGAGGTGCTGCCCATGGAGTACAGCCCCAGGATCTCGCACCCTTGCTGCTGCAAGCCCTGGTGGCCATTGGCCGCCCGGCACAACTCGTTGATGAACTCTTGCTGGCAGTCATTGGGCGTGAACTGACAGATGCCCGCCGGCACGTCACCGGGCACATAGCCCGGCAGCAGGGGGTGATGGTAGTGCAGCAACACCGGCAACAACTGAAACACCTGCTGGCCGTAACGGTTCATCACCGCCAGGGCGCGCGCCTGCTTCTGCTGGTTGAATTGCTCACACCGCTCGACGAGCCGATGAAAATTAGCGTGCAATGAGTTCAGGCCTTCGTTGGACCGACACAAACCCGCAACGGGTCAAAAGTGTGATCATGGTAACAATTAGTCAGTAAATGAACAATATCCCGTAATCACCCGGTCACCCGGCGGCGCCGGGGTGGCGTTCTTTGCCTGAAACAGCCGTGCAACAGTGATAACATCGGGTCCAGAACCCGACACACAACGAGAATTTTATGGCCAATCGCATCATTCGTATCGCCACCCGCAAAAGCCTGCTGGCCCTGTGGCAGGCCCATTACGTCAAGGAACGCCTGGAAACCCTGCACAACGACGTGACCGTGGAGCTGGTGCCCATGACCACCCAGGGCGATGTACTGCTCGACACCCCCCTGTCCAAGATCGGCGGCAAGGGTCTGTTTATCAAGGAGCTGGAGCAGGCCATGCTCGACGGCCGCGCCGACATCGCCGTGCACTCCATGAAGGACGTGCCGGTGGAGTTCCCCGACGGGCTGGGACTGACGGTGATCTGCGAGCGTGAAGATCCGCGCGATGCCTTTGTGTCCAATCACTATAAAGCCCTGGACGAACTGCCCGCCGGCGCCGTGGTGGGCACCGCCAGCCTGCGCCGGGAATGCCAGATTCGGGCCCGCTACCCCGGGCTGACCGTGAAAACCCTGCGCGGCAACGTGCAAACCCGGCTGCGCAAGCTGGATGACGGCGAATACGACGCCATCATCCTGGCCGCCGCCGGCCTCAAGCGCCTGGAACTGCATGAACGCATCACCGCCCTGCTGAGCCCGGAGGACAGCCTGCCCGCCAACGGCCAGGGCGCCGTGGGCATTGAATGCCGCCTCGACGACGCCGAGCTGCTGGAGCTGCTGGCGCCGCTCAACGATCGCGACACCCGGCTGCGGGTGGAAGCGGAGCGGGCCATGAACCACGGCCTGCAGGGGGGTTGTCAGGTTCCCATCGGTTCCTATGCCCTGCTGGAAGGCGACCAGCTCTGGCTGCGTGGCCTGGTGGGCCGCCCCGACGGCACCGAAGTGATTTACGACGAAATTCGTGGCCCGGCGGATCAGGGCAAGGCCCTGGGAGCCACCCTGGCCCAACGCCTGCTCGCCGCCGGCGCCGACAAGATTCTGGCCGAGGTGTACTCCTCGTGATCCCGCTGGTGCTGCGTCCGGAACCGCAAAGTCATCGCCTGTGCGAAACGCTGCGCCGGGCCGGCCACCAGCCGGTGGCTACCCCCCTGCTCAGTTTTGCGCCCGGCGCCGAGCTGGAGCAGGCACCGGCGCTGCTGAATGGACTCGGCGGCGGGGATTATGTGATTGCGGTCAGCGTACAGGCGGTGAATTTCGCCGATAATGCGCTCAAAACACGAGGACTGCCCTGGCCTGACGTCACCTATGTGGCGGTGGGCGAAGCCACCGGCCGTGCCTTTGCCGCCGTAGGCGTTGCCAACGCTCTGGTGCCGGACGACCCCCGCTCCGAGGGCATGATTGCCCTGCCCCAGTTGCAGCAACCCGCCGGGCGGCGGGTGGTGATCCTGCGCGGCGACGGCGGCCGCGACATGATGGCCCCCACCCTGGCCCAACGGGGAGCGCGGGTGGATTATTGTGAAGTCTACCGGCGCTGCTATCGTGACGATGCCGGCGGCGAGCTGGTGAAAGAGTGGCAACACCGGGGGGTGGACAGTATTATCATCACCAGCGGCGGCCTGCTGCAGCACCTGTTTCAGCTCGCGGCCAACAGCGCAAGGGACTGGCTGCTAAGCCGCTTAGTGATTGTGCCCAGCATGCGCGTGGCCGAACAGGCCAGGGCGCTGGGTTTCACTCATATCATCAATGCCAAAGGTGCATCCGACCCGGCGTTGCTCAGCGCCCTGGATGAGAGGAAAAGGAATGACAGACAATAAACAAGATCCACAGGACGACAAGCTGGTGACCAGCGCCGCCGATACTCAGGCGGAAACTCCAACCACAGAGGCGCCGGCCACCAATGCCCCGGCCGAGGACAAGGCCCGGCCGGAGCAGGCCGCCACACCGGTAAAGGAAAAACAGCCCTCTTCCGGCAAGGGGCTGGCCACGGTCGCCATTGTGCTGGCGGTGGTACTGACCGGCGGTCTGTACTGGCACGGTCATCAGCAGGGCGTGGCCCAGGCCGGTCAGCTCGCCAACCTGGAAAACCGGCTGGCCCAGCAGCAGGCCACCATTGATGCCCTCAAGAGCGAACAGAGCGCCACCCTTGGCAAGCTGGAAAGTACCCAGAACAGCGTGACCGAACAGGTGGAAGGCCTGTCCCGCAAGGTGCTGGATCTCGACAGCAAACGCCCCAACGACTGGATGCTGGCGGAAGCCGAATACCTGGTGCGCATGGCCGGCCGCAAGCTGTGGCTGGAACATGACGCCGTGTCTGCCGCCATGATGCTGGCCAACGCCGACGAACGCCTGGCCGCCCTCAACGATCCCACTCTGGTACCCGTTCGCCAGGCCCTGGCCGACGACATTGCCAGCATCAAGTCGGTGAAAAAGGTCGATCGCGAGGGCCTGGTGATCAAGCTCAACAGCATCAATGACCAGGTCGGCAAGCTCAAGCTGGCCGGCGTGATCATGGCCCGGGCCGAAGAGCCCGACTTCACCCTGTCCGAGTCCGTCAGTGACTGGAAGGAAAACCTGAAAAAGAGCTGGGCCAGTTTTACCGACGACTTCGTGACCGTGCGCCGCCGCGACGGCAACGTGGAAGCCCTGCTCTCTCCCCAGCAACACTGGTATCTGAGCGAAAACCTCAAAGGCAAGCTGCTGCAGGCCCAGCTGGCAGTATACCGGGAACAGCAGGAAGTCTTTGACAGCGCCCTGGCCCAGTCCAAGCAGTGGCTGCAGGACTACTTTGCCGACGACAGCGTGCGCCAGTTTATGCTGGAGCAAATCGGACAGCTTGAAGGTCAGCAGATCCGCGTGGACTACCCGGAGCAGTTCGCCGCCCAGGAGCGACTGCAACAGCTGCTGGATGACCGGCTGCAGCGCCTGCTCACCGGCCTGTAAGGGGGACTCATGATACGACTTGCGATTATCATCGCCATTCTGGCCGCCGGCCTGGTGGCGGGCCCCGAGTTTATGGGCCGTCAGGGCTATGTGCTGGTGGCCGCCGGCAACTACACCATAGAAACCACAGTCACCGTATTTCTGGTGGCGGCCGTGCTGTTCTACCTGCTGCTGCTGTTTATTGAATGGCTGCTGGGCCGCATTTTCGGCCTCAGCCACCGCACCCGTGGCTGGTTTATGGGCCGCCGCCGGCGCAAGGCCCTGAACTACACTCAGAGCGGCATGCAGGCGCTGGTGGCGGAAGACTACGCCACCGCCGAAAAAATGCTGCTCAAAGGCACCAGGGGCAACGATCTGGCGCTGCTCAACTACCTCAATGCCGCCAGCGCCGCACAGGCCCAGGGCAACGAGGAAAAACGCGACGATTACCTGCGTCAGGCCCAGGAGCAGCACCCGGCCGCCAGCCTGGCGGTGGGCATTACCCAGGCCCGGCTGCAATACCAGCAGGGCCAGTTCGAGCAGGCCCTGGCCGGTGTGCAGGAACTGGAGCAGACCTACGGTCACCAGCCGGCCCTGCTCAAGCTGCAAAAAGACGTGTATCTGGCCACCGGCCAGTGGCAGGCCCTGCTCGGTATCCTCGACAGCCTGGCCAACAAGAACCTGATCGACGCCAGCGAAAAGGAGGCCCTGCGCCAGCAGTGCTGGATTGGCCGTTTTGACCAGGCCGCCCACGACGAAGGCAGCGAAGGTCTGATCAAAGTGTGGCAGGCGCTGCCGCGCAAGGACAAGTACAATCCCGAGCTGCTGCTGCCCCTGTGTGACCGGCTGATCGGCCTCAAGGCCCACAAGGAAGCCCAGCAGCTGCTGCTGGAGGGCCTCGACAAGAAAACCGATGCCGGCCTGTTACTGTGCGCCACCCGGCTGCAGCTGAGCGACTACCATCCGTTGCTTACCGCGCTGGAAAAGAAAGCCAAAAAGGAAAGCCTGCCCGAACTGCACTCCGCCCTGGGCCGGCTGTACCTGAAGGACGGCAAGGACGATCAGGCCGAACAGCAGCTGCAACAGGCGGTAGCCCAAAAGCCCGATGCCCAGGACTATGTGCTGCTGGCCCAGCTGGCGGAAAAGCGCAAGGATCTGACCAGAGCCAACGACTACTACAGGCACAGCCTGGCCCTGACACCGGCCTGAGCCGTGGCCTGAAACGCAAAAAGAGGAGCCTGGGCTCCTCTTTTTTATGGCCGTTGCCGGCTCAGATGTCTTTATACAACTTAATCAAGGTCGCCGGATCCCGCTCCAGAAAGCCCTTGCTGCCGTGCTGGCGCATCAGCTGGGCGGCCAGCCCCGACATGGGGGTGGCGCTGCCGGCGCGCAGGCTCTGGGCCACCGCCATATCCAGATCCTTGAGCAGGGTGCGCACGTGCCACCTGGGATCCGGATCGGACTCTTCCGCCATCAGCGGACCGGTGATCTGCATGGGTTTGGAATCGGCAAAACCGCCGGCCAGGGCCGTGGGGATCTGCTCCGCGTCCACGCCACAGGCCTTGGCCAGGGCCATCATTTCCGCCAGCACCATCAGGTTGCAGCCCACTATCATCTGGTTGCATACCTTGGTCACCTGGCCGGCACCCACGCCGCCCATGCGGGTGACCCGCTGAGACAGCGGCGCCAGCACCGGACGAATACGTTCGATATCGGCTTCCTCGCCACCACACATAATGGCCAGGGTGCCGGCCTCGGCGCCGGCCACGCCGCCGGACACCGGCGAGTCTACCCAGCCCATGCCGCAGGCTGCTTTCAGCCGGGCGGCAAAATCACGGGTGGCATCGGGATCGGAGCTGGAAAAGTCCACCAGCAGCTGGCCTTCCCGGCCGTGCCCGGCCACCCCGCCTTCACCGAACACCACACTTTCCACCACGGCGGTGTTGGCCAGGCACAGCATGACCAGATCCACCTGTTCGGTCAGCTCGCCAATGCTGTTGGCCACACGCGCGCCGGCGGCAGCCACCCCGGCCAGCTTGTCGGTGCTGCGGTTCCACACGGTCACATCATGGCCGGCGGCCAGCAGCCGCTCGGTCATGGGCTTGCCCATCAGGCCAATGCCGATAAATCCCAGTTTCATACTTTCTCCCTGTCAGTCGTGGATGCAGGCCGGTAATAACACAGCCCCTTCTGCATTGCCAGGCACAGCCAGCAGCTGAGCACAAAGGGCATGGTCAGCATGGGCAGGCCCAGCTTGAGCATGGCCGCCGTCATCAGTCCGGCCAGTGCCGGGGCCAGCAATATCCAGAACTGCCGGCTGCCATGCCAGAACATGGCAATGGCCGCCAGCACGCCGTTATAACCGGTGAGGCCGAAGTTGATGTAATCCGGGTTCACCAGCAACAGCAGGGCCGCGCCGCTCGACACCATGGCGCCCACGAAGGCCCAGCCCAGCATGCCGATGCCGGCCAGCAACAGGGCGGCGCAGATCAGTACCGCCGGCACCATGTCGGGCAGAAAGATCACCTGGCCGATGGCCGACAGCGAAAAGTTGTAGCCCTGCGGTACCTCGTCGGCCACCCGCTGGCCCACAAAATACAGCCAGGGCAGCACCACCAGGTTAAAGGGCAGGGTATACCAGGGAATGGCCGCCAGCCGGCGCAGCCGGTAATACAGCCAGGCCGAAAATCCGCCGCCCAGCGCCGACAGCAGCAGCCACAACGGGGTATGCTCGGCAAACAGGCCAAAGGCCAGCCCCACCAGAGCGGCGTTAAAGCCGAACAGGCCGTCGCGCCAGGCCTCCGGCTCCCACTTGCAGACCAGCGCCAGCAGGGTGGCACACAGCGTGGCCAGCATCATGGTGGCAGCCATCCAGGGTGACGCCCAGATCACCCCCGCCACGATCAGGGCTCCGGCAAGGCGGTTGTTCAAAAAGTATATCTGGCCAATGGCGGCCAGCAGGGAAGACAACAGCGCCACGAAAGACACTCCTGTACCAAAAGGAAAGAAAACAGAGACGGCGCGATTAAAACAGCAGAGCGAAAACTGGTCAACACATAATTGTGAACAGTGTTGTGTTCACGTTAATACCCTGGTTCAAGGAGCGGGAGCCATAAAAATGCCGGGACAGGCCCGGCATCCGATATCGAACTCTGAGCCCGGTCAGTGGGCCAGGAAAAAGCGGTAAGCGGGATCCTGGGTCACGTCATACCAGGTGTAGCCCAGCTCCGCCAGATGCCCCTCAAACGAGGCCATGTCGCTGTCGGGCAGTTCAAAACCGCACAACACCCGGCCAAATTCGGCGCCGTGGTTGCGGTAGTGAAACAGGCTGATGTTCCAGCGGGTCCCCAGTGTGCGCAAAAAGCGCATCAGGGCGCCGGGCTGCTCCGGAAAACGGAAGCTGTACAGCCGTTCCTGCAGCGGCTTGGGCGTGCGGCCGCCGACCATGTAGCGCACATGGGATTTGGCCAGATCGTTGTCGGTCATGTTGGCCACCGGATACCCGGCCTGCTCCAGCTCCGCCATGATCTGCGCCAGCTCCCGATCGCCGTCAGACAGCCGTACCGACACCAGCAGCGCCGCCTTGTCGTCCGAGGAGTAACGGTAGTTGAACTCGGTCACCATGCGGTTGCCGAGCACCTCGCAAAACTGCAGAAAGGCGCCCTTGCGCTCAGGGATTGTCACCGCCAGCACCCCTTCCCGCTTCTCGCCCAGCTCGCAGCGCTCGGACACGTAACGCAGGGAATGGAAGTTGACGTTGGCGCCGCTGAGCACCGCCGCCATGCGGGCGTGGGCATAGTCCCCGGCCTGACTGTATTTCTTCAGGCCTGCCAGGGACAACGCCCCGGAAGGCTCGGCAATGGCCCGGGTGTCCTCGAAGATGTCCTTGAGGGCGGCGCAAATCTCGTCTGAAGTGACGGTGATCACCCCGTCGAGAAATTCCCGGCACAGGCGAAAGGTTTCGGTGCCGATGCGCTTCACCGCCACCCCGTCGGCAAACATGCTGACCCGGTCCAGAGTGACGATGTCGCCGGCCTTGAGCGCTGCATTAAGACAGGCGGAGCCCTCGGCCTCGACCCCGATCACCTTGACCTGGGGCAGCAGCTGCTTGATGTACACCGCCATTCCGGCGGCCAGGCCGCCGCCGCCCACCGGCACAAACACGTGGGTCAGGCGGGTGTCCTGCTCCAGCAGTTCCCGGCCCACCGTGCCCTGGCCGGCGATCACGTCCTCATCGTCAAAGGGCGGGATCAGGGTGGCACCCTTTTCCTGCATCAATTCCAGACAGCGGGCATAGGCCTCGTCGAAGTTGTTGCCGTGCAGCACCACCTTGCCGCCAAAGCGGCGCACCGACTCCACCTTGATATCGGGGGTGACGACGGGCATGACGATGGTGGCGTCGATGCCCAGCCTGGCCGCCGACAGCGCCACCCCCTGCGCGTGGTTGCCCGCCGAGGCGGCGATCACGCCACGCTGCTGCTGCTCGGGGGTGAGCTGAGCAATCTTGTTGTAGGCACCGCGCAGCTTGAAAGAGTGCACCGGCTGCATGTCTTCCCGTTTGAGGGAAACCGGGTGCCCCAGCCGCTCGGACAGCTTCTTGAGCGGCGACAGCGGCGTGACCCGGGCCGCCTCGTACACCGGCGACAGCAAAATCTGGCGCAGGTACTCGGCCGCCGAACGGGGCGTGCCTTTTTCTTCCTTCAACGCCGGTTGTGCCATGGCATCAGCCTCCCAGCTTGCTGCGATCGCGCACCGCGCCCTTGTCGGCACTGGTGGCCAGAGAGGCGTAGGCGCGCAGGGCAAAGGACACTTCCCGCTCGCGGTTTTCCGGGCGCCAGGCCTGTTCGCCCCTCGCGTCCATGGCTTCGCGGCGGGCCGCCAGCTCCTGCTCGGACACCGCCAGCTCAATGCGGCGGGCCGGAATGTCGATGTCGATGATGTCGCCGGTCTGTACCAGGCCAATGGTGCCGCCATTGGCCGCCTCGGGCGAGACGTGACCGATGGACAGGCCGGAGGTACCGCCGGAGAAGCGACCGTCGGTGATCAGAGCGCACTTGGTGCCCAGCCCCATGGACTTGAGGTAGGTGGTGGGGTACAGCATTTCCTGCATGCCCGGACCGCCCTTGGGCCCTTCGTAGCGGATCACCACCACTTCACCGGCCTTGACCTCACCGCCGAGAATGCCGGCCACCGCGGTATCCTGGCTCTCGTACACCCGGGCCGGACCACGGAAGGTCAGGTTTTCGTCGGCCACGCCGGCGGTCTTGACGATACAGCCGTCAATGGCCAGGTTGCCGGCCAGCACCGCCAGACCGCCTTCCTGACTGTAGGCGTTGTCGATGCTGCGGATACAGCCCTCGGCCCGATCGTCATCCAGGGTGTCCCAGCGGCAGTCCTGACTGAAGGCCCTGGTGGTGCGAATGCCCGCCGGGCCGGCACGGAACATGGTTTTTACCGCCTCGTCGTCGGTCACCATGATGTCGTAGCGGGCCAGCTGCTCGGCCAGGGTCATGCCCAGCACGGTATTCACCTCGGTGTTGAGCAGGCCGGCACGGGCCAGCTCGGCCAGTATGCCCATGACGCCACCGGCGCGGTGCACATCTTCCATGTGGTACTTCTGGGTGGACGGGGCCACCTTGCACAGCTGAGGCACGCGGCGCGACAGCGCATCGATGTCGTCCATGGTGAAGTCCACTTCCGCTTCCTGGGCGGCGGCCAGCAGGTGCAGCACGGTATTGGTAGAGCCGCCCATGGCGATGTCCAGCACCATGGCGTTTTCAAACGCGGCCTTGGTGGCGATGTTGCGCGGCAGCACGCTGGTGTCGTCACCTTCGTAATAACGCTTGGTCAGCTCGACGATGCGGTGACCGGCGGTCTTGAACAGCTGCTCGCGATCGGCGTGAGTGGCCAGCAGGGAGCCGTTGCCGGGCTGGGACAGGCCCAGGGCCTCGGTCAGGCAGTTCATGGAGTTGGCGGTAAACATGCCGGAGCAGGAGCCACAGGTGGGGCAGGCGCTGCGCTCAACCTGTTCGCTCTGGGCGTCGGACACCGTGGGATCGGCCCCCTGAATCATGGCGTCTACCAGGTCCAGCTTGATCAGCTGGTCGGACAGCTTGGTCTTGCCCGCTTCCATCGGGCCGCCAGAGACGAAAATCACCGGAATGTTGACCCGCAGGGCGGCCATCAGCATGCCGGGAGTGATCTTGTCACAGTTGGAGATGCACACCATGGCGTCGGCGCAGTGGGCGTTGACCATGTACTCCACCGAGTCGGCGATCAGCTCACGGCTGGGCAGGGAGTAAAGCATGCCGCCATGACCCATGGCGATACCGTCATCCACCGCGATGGTGTTGAATTCCTTGGCCACACCGCCGGCCGCTTCAATTTCGCGAGCCACCAGCTGCCCCATGTCCTTGAGGTGCACGTGGCCGGGCACAAACTGGGTGAAGGAGTTCACCACGGCGATAATCGGCTTGCCGAAATCATCTTCGGTCATGCCGGTGGCGCGCCACAGGGCGCGGGCGCCGGCCATGTTGCGGCCGTGGGTGGTGGTGGCTGAACGATACCTTGGCATTCCTTTTACTCCTGATATTGCGTGAGAACAGCGGGGCGCCTACGCGCCCCATCTCCATTAATTTGAATTAGTCTTTTACCGGGGTGAGCCAGCCCCATTTGTCCTGAGTGCTGCCGTCAAACAGGCCGAAAAACGCCTGTTGCAGCTCCTTGGTGATCGGGCCCCGCTTGCCTTCACCCAGAGTGATACCGTCCACGCTGCGCACCGGGGTGACCTCGGCGGCGGTGCCGGTCATGAACATTTCGTCGGCCAGATACAGGGCTTCCCGGGCAATGGCTTCTTCCCGCACCTGGTAACCGGCGTCCCGCGCCAGAGTCATCAGGGTATCACGGGTAATGCCCGGCAGTATGCAGGCGGTGACCGGCGGTGTGTAGAGCACGCCGTTCTTGATCAGGAACAGGTTCTCGCCGGCGCCTTCACTGAGGTGGCCGTGCACATCGAGGGAAATGCCCTCGCTGTAGCCGTGGCGCTTGGCTTCACCGGAGATCAGCTGGGACGACAGGTAGTTGCCCCCCGCCTTGGCGCCGGTGGGCATGGTGTTGGGCGCCAGCCGGTTCCAGGAGGTCACACAGACGTCGACGCCGTTTTCCAGCCCTTCCTCGCCCAGATAGGCGCCCCAGGGAATGGCGGCGATGATCACCTCGCAGGGCACGTTTTTCGGCGCATTCAGGCCCATGCCGACATTGCCCACAAACACCAGCGGCCGCAGATAGGCACTGTCGAGGTCGTTGTCGGCTACCGCCGCCCGGCAGGCATCCATCAGCTCTGCCTTGGTATAGGGAATGGCCATCCGGTAGATCTTGGCGGAATCAAACAGCCGCTGCACGTGCTCTTCCAGCCGGAAAATCGCCGGCCCTCTGGGGGTGTTGTAGGCGCGAATGCCTTCAAACACCGAGGAGCCGTAGTGCAGGGCATGGGTCATCACATGCACCTGGGCCTTGTCCCAGGGTACCATCTTCCCGTTGAACCAGATGTACTTGGCGGTAGACATTGTTGTTATCCTTAAGCCGATTTTTTCAGCGGTTGCTCCATGATGTGCGCTTCAACGCGGGTCACATTCATCAGCTTGGCAAGCTGGTTGCTCAGCAGCTGAATGGGACGCTCACTGCTGACAGTAACCCTGATGTTCAGGTTTTGACAATCGGCGGAGGTGGACATTTCCATGTCGTCCACGCGAAAGCCGCGGTGACGGGTCATGCGCAGCACTCGCTCGAGCACTTCCGGGCGAAACTGGGCTTCTATCTGCAAATTGTGCTGGTTCATGCTTTGCTCTCCATCATTTGATCGTTGGCAACGCCCGGCGGCACCAGGGGCCAGACGTTCTCTTCCTCTGAAATACGCACGTGCAGCAGGTAGGCGGTGTCGGACTGCAGCATGCGCGCGATGGCGGGCTGCACCTGCTCCTTGCGGGTAATGGTTTCGCCCGGAATGCCAAAGGCAGCGGCCATGGCCACGAAATCCGGGTTGTCGGTCAAAATGGTTTCACTGAAGCGGCCGTCGAAGAACAGCTCCTGCCACTGGCGCACCATGCCCAGGCGCTGGTTGTCGAGCAGTACCATCTTCACCGGCAGCTGGGCGCGTTTGAGGGTACCCAGCTCCTGCACATTCATCATGAAGGAGCCGTCACCGGACACCAGTACCGACTCGTGCTCGGGGCGGGCCAGCTTGGCACCAATGGCGGCGGGCAGGCCAAAGCCCATGGTACCCAGGCCGGCACTGCTGAGGTGGTTGCGCGGGCTGGTAAAGCGCATGTGCTGGGCCACCCACATCTGGTGCTGACCCACGTCGCAGCTGACCATGGCGGTGTCGTCCAGCGCCTCGCTCAGTTGCTTGAGCATCAGCGGTGCAAAAATGCCTTCGCCCGGGTGGTCGTAACGCCACTGGTGCTCGTCCTTGAGCGCCCTGCACTGCTCACGCCAGGGGTCGATGGCCAGCCGCTCGCCGGTAAGCCGCGGCAATACCTCGGTCAGCTCGGCATCGATCCCCACATGGGCATGGCGCACCTTGCCAAACTCGGCGGCGTCCTTGTCCAGGTGGATCACCCTGGCATTGACCGCGAAGGCATCAAGCTTGCCGGTGACCCGATCGTCGAAACGGGCGCCGACCACCATCAGCAGATCGCTCTGTTGAACCGCCAGGTTGGCGGCTTTTGTTCCGTGCATGCCCAGCATGCCCAAAAACAGCTCATGGTCCGGATTCAGCGTGCCGATGCCCTTCAGGGTGGTGACCGCGGGAATCCCGCTTTGCTCGGCAAAAGCACGTAATTCTGCCTCGGCATTGGCCATGCCCACGCCGCCCCCCACGTACAGCACCGGCTGACGCGCCGCCGCCAGCAGCGCCTTGGCTTCGGCCAGGGCGGCCTCGTCGAGGGTATTGGGTGCCGTGGTACAGGGCACGGTGGCACGGGGCTCCACCGGCGCGACCTGAATGTTTTTGGGCACATCGATAAGCACCGGGCCGGGACGACCAGAACGGGCCACTTCAAAGGCTTCGGCGATGATGTCGCCAAGATCTTCCACGTTCTCTACCAGATAAGAGTGTTTTGTGCAGGACAGCGACATGCCCAGCACGTCCACTTCCTGAAAGGCGTCGGTGCCGATGGCGGCCATGGGCACCTGGCCGGTGATGGCCACCACCGGAATGGAGTCGAGCATGGCGTCGGCCAGACCGGTGATCAGGTTGGTGGCGCCGGGGCCGGAGGTAGCCATGCACACCCCCACCTGACCACTGGCTCTGGCATAGCCCACCGCGCCCAGGGCGGCGGCCTGCTCATGCCGGCACAGCAGATGGTCCACACCGCCGTCGTAGAGGGCGTCGTAAAGCGGCATGATGGCGCCGCCGGGGTAACCGAAGATCTGGGTGACCCCTTGTTGTTTCAGTGTCTGGACAATGTACTGTGCGCCATTCATGTGATTTTCTGTCCCTGTATTGCTGCCAAAATGATGTAAAAAAAAACCCCCGAAAGACTCGGGGGTTTGTGTGTTGTTGTCGGCCGGTTACCGGCTTTCGTCAGACCACAGTGCCCCGAGCGGAGATTTAATAATCACCACTAGGACCACGATAATGTTGACGATGCGTACGATGGAATTCATAAAACCGACCAAAAATAATGCTGTTTGCCGGACTCTCCGGCGCCGCTGGCCTATAGAACTAGCATAGTGTTCTACACTACTCAAGACTTTATTCTGCCAGCATCACAAAAAAAGCCGGTCAGCACGCCACCGGCATCAGTTTAAAACACTAAAAAAGTACACATTAGCAAGATAAAAATTCAAGGAATGACCTATGTCCCTTGCCGTTGTGTTTGCCCGGGCCAGCCTGGGCGTGACCGCGCCCCTGGTGACGGTGGAAGCCCATCTGGCCAACGGCCTGCCGGCATTCAACATAGTGGGCCTGCCGGAAACCACGGTGAAGGAAGCCCGCGACCGGGTGCGCAGCGCCCTGATCAACGCCGGCTTTGAATTTCCCGCCCGGCGCATTACCGTCAACCTGGCACCGGCGGATCTGCCCAAGGAGGGAGGACGCTTCGATCTGCCCATCGCCATGGCCATTCTCGCCGCCTCGGAGCAGATTCCGGCGTCGTCCCTGGACGGACTGGAATTTCTCGGCGAGCTGGCGCTGACCGGTGAACTGCGCGGCATCAGGGGCGTGCTGCCGGCGGTGCTGGCCGCCCGTGACAGCGATCGCCGGCTGATCATTCCCGCGGCGAACGAGGATGAGGCCGGGCTGCTCTCCCCTTGCCCTGCGCTGCTGGCCGAGCACCTGCTGGCCATCACCGCCTGGCTGCGCGAACAGGGCGAGCTGGCTCACCCCGCGGCCGTCGTCCCGAGTGAACAGGCCATCGGCTGCTGCCTGAGCGAGGTCATCGGCCAGGAAAGCGGCAAGCGGGCACTGGAGATTGCCGCCGCTGGTGAACACAACCTGTTGTTGCTTGGTCCTCCTGGAACCGGCAAGAGCATGCTGGCGGCCCGGCTGCCGGGGCTGCTGCCGGCCATGGCCGAACAGGAAGCGCTGGAAGCCGCCGCCATTCGCTCCATCAGCGGTCAGCCGCCGAAGCTCAGCCAGTGGCGGCAGCGGGCCTTTCGCCAGCCTCATCATTCTTCCTCGGCGGCGGCGCTGGTGGGCGGGGGCAGCCACCCCAAACCGGGAGAGATCTCCCTTGCCCATCATGGCGTGCTGTTTCTCGACGAGCTCACCGAGTTTGAACGCAGAGTGCTCGATGCTCTGCGCGAACCGCTGGAAACCGGCGTCATCAGCATTTCCCGGGCCGCCCACAGCGTGACCTTTCCCGCCCGCTTTCAGCTGATCGGCGCCATGAATCCCAGCCCTTGCGGCCACTACCAGGACGGCCTGAGCCGCAGCTCGCCGGAGCAGATCCTGCGTTATCTTGGCAAACTGTCCGGCCCCTTTCTGGACCGCTTTGACCTGTCGGTGGAAATTCCCCTGCTGCCGCCGGGGGAACTGAGCCGGCCCCGGCAAAAGTCGGCCAGTTCCACCGAAGTACGCACCCGGGTACTGGCCGCACGGGAGCGACAACAGCACAGGGCCGGCAAGCCCAATGCGCGCCTGAGTGCCGCCGAACTTGAGCGATTATGTCCATTAACCCCCGAAGACGCCGCCTTTCTGGAGCAGGCCCTGCACCGCATGAAGCTGTCCATTCGCGCCTGGCATAAACTTATTCGGGTGGCCCGCACCATCGCCGACCTGGCCGGTGAGCCGCATATCGGCCGCCCTCATCTGATGGAAGCCCTGGGCTACCGGGCCATGGACCGGCTGCTGGCCCGCCTGCGGGAATGAACAGGCCCATCATCAACAAGGAGAACACCATGAAAAGCGCCAGGGAATTTGCCGAATGGCTGCAGGAACGCTTTGGCAAACACAAGGACGGAGTCTATCTGACCCGGCACGACATTGCCGAGCTCTCTGGCCGGCAACGTTATAACCAGCAGTTTGTCTCGGATGTACATTTTGAGCTGACCCTGCTGGGTATGGGTTTTGTCACCGATTCCCACCGGGAAAAGTTCTATCTGTTTCACCTGCCCAGCACCCACTGGCGGGCATTTGGCCATGACGATATCGATCTGCCGGCTGCTCACGAGCAGAACGACGAGCCATAAAAACGGCCGGTAACATGACCGGCCGCGGGCTTACGCTGTTTGCTTACCCCTGGTCGGCGGAAAGCAGGTATTCCACCACGCGGTAGAAGCGGTCCTCCGAACCAATCTCACCCATGTTCAGCTGGTATTTACCGCGCACGATCACCGTGGGGGTGCCGCGCACATTGAACTTTTCGGTGAGTTTGTCGTATTTGGCAATCATGCCGTTGAGGGCGAAACTGTTGATGACCCCGTCGAAGTCCTTGGCGTCCACGCCGTTGGCCACGAACACATCTTTCACGTCGTCGAGAGAGCCCGGCATCTTTTTCTGACGGTGAATGCGATCAAACATCACCGGGGTGATCTTGTCTTCCACCTTCAGCAACACGGCGGCACCGTAAGCACGCTGCAACACCGGACCCATGTCACGACCCAGAAAACTTACCGGCACCTTGTTGATTTCGGCGTCGGGCAGGCGCTCGCCCAGTTTGTCCATCAGCGGTTCAAAGCTGTAGCAATGAGGGCAAACATAGGAGAAAAACTCGGTCACTTCCGGCTTGCTGCTGGGCACATCACTGACCACGGTATATTCCACCCCTTCCTGAAACTCGGAAGCGGCCTGGGCCAGGGGGGCCAGCAACAAGGTCATAACGGCAAAAATCAGCTTTTTCATAGGATAAATTCCGTTCGTTTAGGGCCGATCCAAATTAAGGAATCAGCTCCATGAGGTCAAGGACAACGGCGGTGCCGAGAGACTCTCGGCCTGGTCGGCCAGCGTGCGCACCTGCTGCTGCCAGTAATCCTGAGTATTAAACCAGGGAAACGCCACCGGAAAGGCCGGATCGCTCCAGCGGGCCGCCAGCCAGGCCATGTAGTTGATCATGCGCAACGCCCGCAGGGGTTCAATCAAGGCCAGCTCGGCAGTGTTAAACTCGCGCACGGTTTCATAGCCCGCCAGCAGGGTGTCGAGCTGCAACAGCTGCTCCCGGCGATCACCGCTCAGCATCATCCACAGATCCTGCACCGCCGGGCCACGACGACAATCGTCAAAGTCCAGCAACCAGGGACCGCGCTCCCACAGCAGATTGCCGCCATGGCAGTCGCCATGAATGCCCACCAGCGTGCCGGGCCGATAATGTCCGGTTACCCCTGTGATCAACTGGTCCAAGGCGCTGAAAAAGCCGGCACGCAATGACGTGGGGATGGCCGCCTGCCGTTCCAGCACCGCCCGGGCATGGGCCAGCTCGGCGACAGGATCCATCACCGGCCGCAGATCCAACGCCAGGGTTTCTCCCACACAATGCAACCGGGCCAGCTGCTCCCCCAGGGCTTCCAGCTGCTCCAGGTTATCCGGCTCAAAGGCGCGCGCCGGCACCGCGCGCCACACCGAAAACAACAGGCCATGGCATTCAAACAGGCTTAGGCCATCACGCTGCAGCGGCTCGGCCACCCTCACCCCCTGCCCGGCGGCGACGGTCACAAAGGACAGCTCCTGCTCGATCTGGGAACGAGTCCAGCGCCCGGGCCGGTAAAACTTGGCCACCAGGGCGCCGTCACTCTCCGACTGAAAACGGTAAACCCGGTTCTCGTAGCTGTTCAGGGCCATCAGTCCCCGGTCCACGTAAATACCGACACTGGCCAGCGCCTCGTCGATCACGTCCGGGGTCAGTTGGTAATAATCCATAGATCTCCAATAAAAAAGCCGCAGACTCGCTGCGGCTTACTCTAACATGCTTTACCGGAGTTCAGCGCAGGGCGCTGAAGAACTTGCTCTCGGTGCGCACCGAAGACTTGGCATCGTCGGCATCCGCGTCCTTGCGCGTCATCACAAAGGCAATGTCCTGCACCGGCGAGCCCAGCAGATAAGGATCCACCGACAGACTGACCGGCAGGCTCAGCACCTCGCCGCCATCAATGCTGACTTCGGCAGGGCCAATCCACTCAACCTCTTCCATGCCTTCCACGCTCAGCTGATAGGTGGCCGGCGCCAGGGTCTTGTTGAGCAACTTGAGGGTATAGGTGTTCTCCACCAGACCTTCGGCGGTTTCCCGGTAGAGCTGGTTGCGATCCCGAATCACCTCTATGCCCATGGGCATGATACGGGTGGCCATAAAGGCAAAAGCGGCCAGCATGATCACCATGACAAAGCCGTACCCAATCAGCTTGGGACGGGCCACGTGGGTCTCTTTGTGCACCAGCTTGTGCTCTGTGGTGTAGCTGATGAGGCCCGGCTCGTAGCCCATGCGCTCCATGGTCTGGTCGCAGGCGTCGATACAGGCGCCGCAGTTGATGCATTCATACTGCAGGCCATCACGAATATCGATGCCGGCCGGACACACCTGCACACACATGTCGCAGTCGATACAGTCACCCAGGCCCAGCTCTTTGGGATCCTTCTTGCGCGGACGGGGGCCTCGCGTTTCACCGCGTTCGGCGTCATAGCTGACGATATAGGTGTCCTTGTCGAACATGGCCGACTGGAAACGGGCATAGGGGCACATGTGAGTACACATGATGGTGCGCATAAAACCGGCGTTACCATAGGTACAGAAGGCGAAAAACAGCACCCAGAAACCGGCCCAGAAGCTGGCGGAGAAGGTCAGCAGACCCCAGGCCAGCTCCTGCGCCGGAATGAAATAGGCGATAAAGGTAAACCCGGTGAGCAGCGACACCGCCAGCCAGCCGGTATGCTTGGCGGCCTTGCGCCAGATCTTGTTGAGGCTCCAGGGCGCCTTGTCGAGCTGGCGGCGTTTGTTGGCACTGCCTTCAAACTTTTCCTCGAACCAGATAAAGATAAAGGTCCACACCGTTTGCGGACACAGATAACCACACCATACCCGACCGAGAAAGGTGGTCAGAAAAAACAGGCCAAAGGCCGCCACCATAAACAGCAGGGCCAGCAAGGTCAGGTCCTGAGGCCACAAAGTGGTACCGAATACATGAAAACGCTGCTGCTCCACGTCCAGCAAAATGGCCTGATTGCCGTTCCACTGGATCCAGGGCCCCGCCAGGAACACCAGCATCAGCAACCAGCCCATCTGTTTGCGCAGGCGCTGCCATTTTCCGGTTTGCGCCCTGACGTAAATATGGCCATCATCGGCGGGCCGGTGAGAGCGTGGTTTGGGGGTGACGTCTTTCACGTCGATTCTGCTTTTTTTATCGTTCATTGATGCTCACATCTTCGCTCTGGTTGCTGCTTGGATCTGCCTACAAGATGTAACCCCTTGTTAACATGCAGATAAAATACGACTTATGGCGCATTTTGCGCCAAAAGCGCAAGGGAAAAGGTGATCTTGATCACTCTTTTACCGAACGGGCAAGTAAGGACCCGTCCAGCGCTTCCATGATAGGGCACTCCGGTTTACCGTCTCCATGACATTGATCAGCCAAACGACGTAAACCTTGCAGCAGATTCTGCATATGGGCAATGCGTTGCTCGAGATCGCCTATTTTGGTCAGGGTCAGCGCCTTGACCTCGGCGCTGGTCCGGCATTCGTTATCGTGCAATGCCAGCAGCTCCCGACACTCGTCCAGGTTAAACCCGGCCTCCCGCGCATTTTTCACGAACCTAATACGACGAACCAGGGCGTTACCGTAGCTGCGATAACCGTTTTCGCCCCGCTCGGGGCTGGGAATAAGGCCGATAGCCTCATAATAACGAAGGGTTTTGGCGGTCAGCCCGGTCAGCTCGGCCACCTTGCTGATATTCATGCCCGACTCCGTGAAAGAAAATGTGTATGCTTTCACCATAACCTTTCCCCTTGGGGCAAGGTCAAGCCCATTGTCAGCCACAACGAAAAAAGCCCGATACATAAGTATCGGGCTTTTCGAAGAGAGTGTTTGACTGTGACCTACTTTCACATGGCAGCTGCCACACTATCATCGGCGCGGTTGCGTTTCACTTCTGAGTTCGGCAAGGGATCAGGTGGGGCCACAACGCTATGGCAGTCAAACAAATTTTGGTGCTGATACCCAGAATCGAACTGGGGACCTCACCCTTACCAAGGGTGCGCTCTACCATCTGAGCTATATCAGCAGAAATTGGGTGCCTGGCAGTGACCTACTTTCACATGGCAGCTGCCACACTATCATCGGCGCGGTTGCGTTTCACTGCTGAGTTCGGCATGGAGTCAGGTGGTTCCACAACGCTATGGCCGCCAGGCATAAAACTTTAATTCGGAAAAAGCGTTTTGATGAAGAATTCGTAGTCTCGACCTGCAAGGTCTCACACTTCTTGGGTGTTGTATGGTTAAGCCGCACGGGTCATTAGTACAGGTTAGCTGCACGCCTCACAGCGCTTCCACACCCTGCCTATCAACGTCCTGGTCTCGGACGGCCCTTTAGAGAGCTCGAAGCTCTGGGGATGACTCATCTCGAGGCTCGCTTCCCGCTTAGATGCTTTCAGCGGTTATCGATTCCGAACTTAGCTACCGGGCAGTGCCACTGGCGTGACAACCCGAACACCAGAGGTTCGTCCACTCCGGTCCTCTCGTACTAGGAGCAGCCCCTCTCAATCATCCAACGCCCACGGCAGATAGGGACCGAACTGTCTCACGACGTTCTGAACCCAGCTCGCGTACCACTTTAAATGGCGAACAGCCATACCCTTGGGACCGACTTCAGCCCCAGGATGTGATGAGCCGACATCGAGGTGCCAAACACCGCCGTCGATATGAACTCTTGGGCGGTATCAGCCTGTTATCCCCGGAGTACCTTTTATCCGTTGAGCGATGGCCCTTCCATTCAGAACCACCGGATCACTATGACCTGCTTTCGCACCTGCTCGACGTGTCTGTCTCGCAGTTAAGCTGGCTTATGCCATTGCACTAACCGTACGATGTCCGACCGTACTTAGCCAACCTTCGTGCTCCTCCGTTACGCTTTGGGAGGAGACCGCCCCAGTCAAACTACCCACCAGGCACTGTCCTCATCCCCGATTAGGGGACCAAGTTAGAACATCAAACATACAAGGGTGGTATTTCAAGGTCGGCTCCACGGCAACTGGCGTCACCGCTTCACAGCCTCCCACCTATCCTACACATGTAGGGTCAATGTTCAGTGCCAAGCTATAGTAAAGGTTCACGGGGTCTTTCCGTCTAGCCGCGGGTACACCGCATCTTCACGGCGATTTCAATTTCACTGAGTCTCGGGTGGAGACAGCGTGGCCATGGTTACACCATTCGTGCAGGTCGGAACTTACCCGACAAGGAATTTCGCTACCTTAGGACCGTTATAGTTACGGCCGCCGTTTACCGGGGCTTCGATCAAGAGCTTCACCTTGCGGCTAACCCCATCAATTAACCTTCCGGCACCGGGCAGGTGTCACACCGTATACGTCCTCTTGCGAGTTAGCACAGTGCTGTGTTTTTGATAAACAGTCCCAGCCACCTGGTCACTGCGACTGGCTCAAGCTCCATCCGTAAAGGACTTCACCCGCTCCAGCGTACCTTCTCCCGAAGTTACGGTACTATTTTGCCTAGTTCCTTCACCCGAGTTCTCTCAAGCGCCTTGGTATTCTCTACCCGACCACCTGTGTCGGTTTGGGGTACGGTTCACACACATCTGAAGCTTAGAGGCTTTTCCTGGAAGCAGGGCATCAATGACTTCGGTACCGTAGTACCTTCGTCTCGGGTCTCAGCGTTGTGACTCCGGATTTGCCTAAAGTCACCACCTACTCCCTTTCACCAGGACAACCAACGCCTGGCCCATCTAGCCTTCTCCGTCCCCCCATCGCAATGTGTGTCAGTACGGGAATATTAACCCGTTTCCCATCGACTACGCCTTTCGGCCTCGCCTTAGGGGCCGACTCACCCTGCCCCGATTAACGTTGGACAGGAACCCTTGGTCTTCCGGCGAGGAGGTTTTTCACCCCCTTTATCGTTACTCATGTCAGCATTCGCACTTCTGATATCTCCAGCATGCTTCACAACACACCTTCGCAGACTTACAGAACGCTCCCCTACCACTCACGCAAAGCGTGAATCCGCGGCTTCGGTGCCTAGTTTTAGCCCCGTTACATCTTCCGCGCAGGCCGACTCGACCAGTGAGCTATTACGCTTTCTTTAAATGATGGCTGCTTCTAAGCCAACATCCTGGCTGTCTGAGCCTTCCCACCTCGTTTCCCACTTAACTAGGACTTGGGGACCTTAGCCGGCGGTCTGGGTTGTTTCCCTCTTCACGACGGACGTTAGCACCCGCCGTGTGTCTCCCGGATAGTACTTACTGGTATTCGGAGTTTGCATGGGGTTGGTAAGTCGGGATGACCCCCTAGCCCAAACAGTGCTCTACCCCCAGTAGTATTCGTCCGAGGCGCTACCTAAATAGCTTTCGGGGAGAACCAGCTATCTCCCGGTTTGATTGGCCTTTCACCCCCAGCCACAAGTCATCCCCTAATTTTGCAACATTAGTGGGTTCGGTCCTCCAGTTGATGTTACTCAACCTTCAACCTGCTCATGGCTAGATCACCGGGTTTCGGGTCTACTCCTAGCAACTATTCGCCCAGTTAAGACTCGGTTTCCCTACGGCTCCCCTATACGGTTAACCTTGCTACT